>JAYVLL010000147.1:0-8768 GCA_043759495.1 Candidatus Altimarinota bacterium | reverse complement strand
GTCCCGTTCAATGATGTCCGATTCGAAAAATCATCGATAGTGATCGAGTACAATCCTACTATCGCTGCCGATCCACCTCCAGGATTCGAATCTATCCTCCAATAATCATCACGTATTCCTCACTTTCTCTCTATGCGATCATCATTTCTCCTCATACGACTCGTTCCTGTAGTGCTCTCACTCACGCTCATCTCACTCGTGAGTGCCCTCACCTATCCGACTGGAGCACCAGCAGGTGAGACGACATGAGGAACGTATCGAACCTACTTCGATAATATCTTCCCTGGATGTAGCGTCGTTGGAGATGTGATCACATCATTCACCTCGACAGGTGTACCTGTCTGTATCACTCCAGCAGCGACAGGACTGAATATATTCGGCCTGACGGGATATACGCTCTACTACAATGGAACTGTCTGGACTGGCAGTGCGAATATCTATAATAACAATGGCAATATCGGAATCGGGATGACTCCATCGACTGCCTCTGGGAAGCTCCAAGTGAATGGTCAGATCATGATCACGGGTGGGACTCCATGAGTCGGGAAGTTCCTGGTCTCTGATGCAGATGGTCTCGCGAGCTGGCAGTCGACCTCCGCGACCCTCTCTGGGACGTACTGGTCACTCTCAGGAAATACCATAGGATCGAATGACTTCATATGATCGATCAATGCTCAGGATCTCGTATTCAAAACGAATAATATAGAGAGAATGAGGATACTTTCGATGATGAACGCGAGTGGACAGATCGCTACACTCACGGGAGGGGATATGGTGATAAATGGGATGACTGTAGGACTATGAAGTGGACAGATATCCACGAATACTGTACTTGGTAATCAGGCACTTTACTCCAATACCACGGGAAGATGGAACACCGCGAATGGATTCAATGCTCTCTACTCCAACACCACAGGAATTTCCAATACAGCGAATGGAAATGGTGCTCTCCGTTCCAACACCACAGGACTCGCCAACACTGCGAATGGACAGTGGGCTCTCTACTACAACACCACGGGAATCAATAACGTCGCGAATGGAGCCAATGCTCTCCTCAATAACACCACAGGAAACTTCAACACCGCCAATGGAATCAGTGCTCTCTACTCCAACACCACAGGAAACTCCAACACTGCGAATGGAGGTGGTACCCTCTATTTCAACACCACGGGATTCTCCAATACCGCGAATGGAGCCTATGCTCTCTACTCCAACACCACAGGAAACTATAATACTGCGAATGGAGCCTCTGCTCTCCGTTCCAACACCACAGGAGACTCCAATACCGCGAATGGAAGTGGTGCTCTCTATTTCAACACCACGGGATTCTCCAATACCGCGAATGGAGCCAGTGCTCTCCTCAATAACACTACAGGATTCGAAAACACCGCGAATGGAAATGCTGCTCTCTTCTCCAATACCACGGGAAGATGGAACACCGCGAATGGATTCAATGCTCTCTACTTCAACACCACAGGAATTTCCAATACAGCGAATGGATATACGGCTCTCCGTTTCAACACCACAGGAAACTTCAACACCGCGAATGGACATAGAGCTCTCCTCTCCAGTACTACGGGAAGCGACAACACCGCGAATGGATACAATGCTCTCCTCTCCAACACCACGGGAAATGCCAACACCGCAAATGGAGCCAGTGCTCTCCTCAATAACACCACAGGAAACTTCAACACCGCGAATGGATACAATGCTCTCTACTCCAACACCACGGGTTCCTGAAATGTCGCTCTCGGTACCGAGGCTCTCTATACAACTACTGGTGTCAACTTCCAGACCGCAGTCGGATACCAGGCACTGAGAAATGCAACTGTAGGTACACAGAACCTCGCCATCGGATACCAAGCAGGATTAGGTATTACTACATGATCGAATAATATCGCTCTAGGCTACAATGCTCAAGTGCCATCATGAACTGCCTCGAATCAGCTCAATATCGGCAACTGGATCTATGGAAGTGGAGGAAATATCGGCGTCGGAACTAATATTCCATGAGCAAATCTCGACGTGGCATGATCGACGATCAAGCTCTCGAATCTCTATCCAGAATACAATCTGAGATATGGCTGAGCCCAAGATCTGACATGGAAAAAAGTGGCAGATATTTCTATTCCAACAGGATTGTATCAAGCAGTATCACTGCAACTAGATATAAATAGTGCAAACTGTAATTTCGGATGTTCGACAAATGCACTCAATCTCCGATATTTTGTCTCTGCGTATAGAACAGCTGGCGTACAAGATGATACCGATAATGGATCTGTGAGCGGTCCGATCTCTGACTATGTGCGACTCGTGAAGCTCTCTACAGGGATATATGAACTCCAGATTCGGCAGATAGCGGACTGGAAACATATGGCTGTCAGGATCCAGGAGCTCAGCAAACAGGCAGCGATCATCACATATAACGCCACGCTTCCAGCTGGCTCATCAGGTACGATATATATGCCGACTCTCGTCCATACAGACTATGCTACCAATCTGTCCGTATGATGAACGATCAGGATCGCTGGATGATCTCCATGAAATGGAAAAGTCCTCACCTCAGATGCGACTGGTCTCGCGAGTTGGCAATCTGCAGCTGCGGCATCGAATGCATGGCTCCTCGTGGGTAATGCAGGAACATTACCATCGACGAACTTCATCGGGACGACTGATGCTCAGGATCTCGTACTGAAAACGAATAATACTGAATGATTGAGACTAACGAGCAGTGGAAACATTATATGATTATGAAATGCGAGCGTGCTCTCATCATTAATGAACTCTCTTGTTATATGAAGTGGTGCTGGACAATGAATGTATTGAGATAATCAAATCGCCCTCTGATGATATAATGCATGAATTTGAGTGAATGGCTCCTACAACAGTGTCTTTGGATGATATTATGTAGGTCAATCTGCCAAGGGTACTTATAGCTCCTTCATCTGAGGTTCCTATGCTGGATCCGGAGCAAATGGTTATTACAATGTCACTCTCGGTGGCAGTGGAGCATGACAAAATATGCTTGGTTTCAATAATACTGCCGTCTGATGAGATCGATCAGGAATTTCTACATATGGAAATTATTCCACTGCTCTCGGTGGACAATTTGCTGGAGCATGGATGGGATGAAATAATAATACCGCCGTCGGATGATACTATGTCGGAAATAATATGGCAGGTTCGAATAATGTCGCCATCGGATGAAGTTTAGCAGGAAATAGTATGATAGGATCATACAATACCGCTCTCGGTGGACAATTTGCCTGAAACATCATGGCGGGATCATATAATGTCGCTATCGGTAGCGCTGCCGGAACTGGTATGACGACAGGAAATCATAACCTTTACCTCGGTACATCTGCAGTTGGTAATCCGAATCAAGATAATCAATTCTCTATCGGTAATGTGATCTATGGAAGTGGAATGTGAGTAAATGGACTTGTAAACGGACGAGTTGGTATCGGTACATCGACTCCACGAGGGAAATTCGATGTCTTCACATCCACCGCATCCGCATGAGTCGCGGGAAGTAGTATATTTCTCACGGCTGAGAATGCTCCAGCAGGGAACTATAGTGGAGGGACGATATTCCTCAATCCTGGTCTCAAAACAGGTACGGGAGTCGCAGGTATCGTCGCTATCGGCTATACTCCTGCAGAACTCGTACCGAATAACTGGCTCGGAACCAATGCGCTCCTCTCGAAGGGGTATGCCTACTTCAATAATGGTTATATCGCAGGTAATAGCTATGGGATGAACTGGTGAACGAGTAGTGCAGGATTCTACGGTGCAGGTACGAGTAATACCTCAGACTACATATACTATCGTACCAATTCCCTCGAACGACTCAGGATCACAGGAAGTGGAAATGTCGGAATCGGTACTGCAGCGCCAGGACAGCTCCTGACGATCTCAGGTGGAACCGTTCAGATCATCAATGGCTCTCAGTGAGTCGGGAAATTCCTGGTCTCTGATGCCTCGGGTGTCGGAACATGGCAGACGACGACAGCGACTCTCTCAGGAACCTACTGGTCGCTCACAGGGAACAATGCTGGAACATCAGACTTCCTCGGTACCACGAATTCCACGGATCTCGTCCTGAAGTCGAATAGTCTCGAACGCGCACGATTCTACTCTGGAGGCACTGTTTCGATCGGTACACAATTTTCAGTGAATCCATCAGGATGAGCCTATGTCATCGGTGATGGGAATAATGTCGTCGGATGAAATATCTCGGTATTTGGGTATAGGAACACCGCGTATGCGAACTATGGTCAGGTGGGTATCGTGATGGGGTCGGATAACATGATCACGAGCAACGAGCCGACTGTCATCGGAAGATACAACAATAGTAATTTCCATGATAGACCAATAATCCTCGGGCAGTACAATAAGACTATCGATCATGACAATATCATCGTCGGTATCTATAATACTGGGGCTGGTTCATACGGCAATCCTTCGATCTCGATCTGAGCCTTTAACCAAGCGGGTGGTTCTACATTTGGTATTTATCGAGGCTGATCTGTAGCTGTCGGTACAAATAATCTCATCGAAAATAGGAATTCATCAGCATTCTGAAGGTCGAATACGATCTGGTCGACAGAGAGCTCCGTATTCGGTGCCAATATCACGAATCTCATAGATGGTTCGACGATGATAGGACCAAATAACACAGCGAAAATCACGATCCTCTCAGGAGGACTCGTCGCCATAGGGACAACCACACCGACTTCAGTATTCGAGGTATGGTCTGGAGCTGTGAGCTATATGAATTTCCGTGGTACGAATAATATCGGTATGGGAGCAGGATCTCTGCGTATCGGTACGACAGGAAATGCGAATACTGCCTATGGAAATGAGTCACTCTTCACACTGACGACGGGTTACTCGAATTCTGCATTTGGACATCAGGCACTCCGTCAGAGTACCGCAGGATTCAATAACTCAGCATTCGGAAAAGAAGCTATGTACAATGATAGCGATGGAACCTGGAATACTGCTCTCGGGTATCAGGCGTTGCGAGTAGGAACGAGTACTGACTACAATGTCGCGATCGGATGACAATCTCTCTACAATCTCGGTACAGGTATAGGAAATGTCGCTGTCGGACACAACGCACTCTACTCTGCGACGAGTACCGCGTCGAACAATACTGCAGTCGGGTACATGGCAGGCAGTGGTATCACTTCAGGATGGGGTAATATCGCGATCGGAAATGGAGTCCAGGTTCCGAGCAATACTGCATCGAATCAGCTCAATATCGGCAACTGGATCTATGGAAGTGGGGGAAAGATCTCGATCGGACTGACGAGTATCTCATCTGGAGCCTATATGCTCGATGTCAGATGATGATATATCAATAGCTCTTCATGAATGTGTATCAATAATACATGTATCAATACATGGTCAGGGCTCAATAGTATGGTACAGAGTACAGGAACTCCGAACTATATCGCCAAGTTCAACAGTGCAGGAACCATCGCAAACTCTCAGATCTATGAGACTGGCGGACAACTCTATATCGGAGATATCCCAGGGATTCTCGCCTGAGGAGCGACTATCGGAAATATCACGATAGAGGCTCTCGGATCGACGAACTCGAGTAGTCCATTTCTCACACTCTCAGAAAATGGATGACAAGAATGTCGTATGTGGATCACAGGAGCCAATAAACTGGGATCAAACTGTACATGGAATGCTGGAATCGTCGGGAATTATACACCGAATAATATCCTGAAGGCTGATGCTGCCTGAGTCAATCTGACAGGATCAGTGATGTATGAAGTAGGGGGAAATATCGGTATCGGGGCAGCACCAACAAGCTCGAAACTCGAAGTGAATGGAACAGTGAAGCTCGGAACGAATGGAACATCACTCAATAGTATTATCAAGGCGAGTCCAACAGTCGATATCGCGAGTATCGTTGCTGGTACCTGTACCGCTCAGACATTCACCGTGACGAACGCTATAGTATGATGAGTTCCGACCGTTTCTCCTGCGAGTGCTCTCACGGATCGTCTCGTGATCGCCTATGCTCGAGTCTCTGCTGTGAATACGGTCGAAGCGAAGTTCTGTAACGACTCAGCTGGTGCGATTGACCCACCATCGATGGTCTATTATATTAGCGTGATTCAATAGTATTTGGCTTCTCACTTTCTAAAAGAAACCCTTTATTAAGGGGTTTCTTGGTTCTTATGGTAGAGTATATTCACTCGAATAGGAGTATGCGGTCATTCTGAGGTACGAAGAATCCAAGTTTCAGGTACCTGGATGCTTCCCTTATCATCCTGACGGAACAATAATTCTTATCTCTATTTTCTCTTTCTCGCATATTTTTCCTTGATCCTGCGGGCTTCCCTAGCTCAGAGTTTTTCTTCGAGGACGAGATCGAGTTCACCATCACTGTTGAAGAGTGACATATCGAGAGAGATGCCATGATCCTTTTTGTACCGATAGTCGTCATAGTTCCCATAGGAGATGATGAGTTCTCCATCTTCGATGATCCAGAGCCGATTCGCGAGCTTGTTCACGAAGTATCGATCGTGGGAGATGAAGAGGATGGTTCCCTCGTATTTCTGGAGCGACTGCTCGAGCGCTTCACGAGTTTCTGAGTCGAGATGATTCGTTGGCTCATCGAGTATGAGGAGATGATAGGGATTCTCACAGAGGATGGCGAAGAGCAGGCGAGATCTCTCACCTCATGAGAGGGATCAGACTTTTTTCGATCCATCATGATAGGCGAATCCATACTGACCGATAATCCCACCGACGCGTTCGAGTGAGTAGGGGAGCCCATGATGGGCAAAATTCTCGATGAGCGTGAGATCAGTTCTCAGGGTCTCATGGAGCTGGCTATAGTATCAGATCCATATCCCTTTCGCGAGCGAGAGAAATCCTTCGAGGAGTTTCAGTTTTTGTGGTTCTTTTTTTGTATTTGATCTGTCTTCAGTCTGCGTCATCTCGAGCGAAGTCGAGAGATCTACTCCCCCAATAGGATGGGGCAGATCCTTCGTTCCTCAGGATGACAAAAATGTGGATTTTGTAGAAAACTCTTCATAGTGTATACTCCCGAGTATCGTCTTCAGGAATGTGCTTTTTCCGACCCCATTTTCGCCCACGATACCGATTCGTTCTCAGGCATTCAGATGCGCTTCTCGAATATAGAACAGTGGTTCTGTCCTCCCGATAAATGCATCTTCGATCTTGAGTATATTTTCTGGAGCACGCTCTTTCGGTATCTCGAATCGGAATCCGACTCATCGTCCTCGAGTTGGCCTCTCGATGATGTCGATTTTTTCGAGCGCTCGTTCCCGACTTTTTGCGAATCCTGCACGCGATCCAGCACGAAATCGGTTGATCAGTATCTTCTCAGTATCGAGATAGATCTGTTGCTCTTCGAAGCGTTTTTCCTCACGTTTTTCGATGAGCTCTTTTTCGATGACAGAGAATGAATAGTCTCCATTGTAGATAATAATTCCATTTTTTCCGAGGATTTCGATGACACGAGTACAGCTCTGATCGAGAAATTCACGATCATGGGAGACGATCGCATAGCCTCACTTCCAGGTCTCTTCGAGGTACTTCTCGAGCCACTCGACACTCTCGAGATCGATGAAGTTCGTCGGCTCGTCGAGGAGGAGAAAGTCGGGCTTCGAGAGGAGCGTCTTCGCGAGTGCAATCTTGGTCCTCTCACCTCAGGAGACGTTTTCGAGGGTACGATCGAGAAGGTGAAATATCCCGATACCACGAGCCACTCGTTCGATCTCATTCTCATAGGTGTATCCACCGATGCACTGGTACCGTTCGATAAGATCTGTATATCGATCGTATTCTCCAGTTTCTTCGAGTCTTTGCTCTTCTTCCTTGATTCATTGCTCGATCTTTCGTATCTCTGTAAAGGCATCTCTAAGGTCATTTCTGACGGTTGCTGACTCATCCATAAAGTGGATCTGGTCGAGGTATCCGAGACTCATCGATCCGATATTCTCGATCGAGCCTTCATAGTCATAGATACTACCGATGAGTATCTTCATGAACGTGCTCTTTCCTACTCCATTTTTTCCCACGATCGCTATCCTATCGGAGGCATTGATTACGGTAGATATAGCTCAGAGTATGATCTCTCATTGTCGCTGATAGTTGATGATATTGATATTGAGGTGATTCATTGAGCGTTTTTTTAGAGGCAGAGGCAAGAGCAGTTGTTCTCTATTCTAGTGAGAAAGGAGAAAAAATGAAAAAAATTTTTGACATTCCCCATGAGTTCTATACTATGCTCCTCGTTCCATGTGTGTATTCTTTCGTCAGGATGTAGGTTCGAATAAATTCTCAATGTATACTGTTTATATTATCGAAAATCTTGATAATCGACTCTATATAGGATCTACGAGTAATCTAGATCAGAGAATAGGATCCCATAATAATCCTCTGAACAAAGGATGGACTCATAAAAAGTGACCATGGAAGCTTATTTATACCGAAGTATATAACGATCATTCAGAAGCACTTATTCGAGAAAAATTTCTCAAATGACTCAAGGCTTGATCGAGAATAAAAACTATACTGAATATTCCCCGATAGCTCAGCGGTAGAGCAACCGGCTGTTAACCGGTAGGTCGTAGGTTCGAATCCCACTCGGGGAGCCATCAAAAACAAAGAACTCATCCAAAAGATGAGTTTTTATGCTCCTGTAGCGGGAGAGCAACCGACTGTTATCCCGAGTACTCGGGACGTAGGTTCGAATCCCACTCGGGGAGCCATCA
>JAYVLL010000146.1:0-7658 GCA_043759495.1 Candidatus Altimarinota bacterium | reverse complement strand
AAATATTTGCACGAAATATATATAAGTGCTATCCTCATGGGAGTATTATTATTCTACATCCTATGGAACAGGAAAAGATCGAAAACTCTACAGAGTCTGGTAAAGAAACATCTTTTATCAGTGCAGACAAGTGATCGCAGGTCGATACCATATACAGTGACTTCTTCCAGGAGACGAGTGATGGAAAGATCAGCATGGGATCGAAGGCGAAAAAGTCTGGCCTCGAAATGGCCACTACTATTCTCTCCTACGCACTCCCGGTTATTATCGTAGTGATCGTATTTTGATCATTGCATGTATTTCTCCGTACACAGGAAAACGGGAGCTTTGCTGAGAATTATCAGTTTCTCTGTCCGTATATGAACTATGGAGTCAGTATCGATGCGACAGAAAGAGGCTGTGATACGCTGACGATGATCCAGGCAAAGTATACAGAAAAACAGAAGAACCTCGAGGAAGATATCGTGAAGAAAATGAATGGATATATCCCGATCAAGATCACAAAAAACCTCATCGCCACTTCACCTGAGAAAAAATTTATCATCGATACCTATTCGAATAAGGTGAAGGTAGATCTCACGGTAGCAAAATTTTTCGAACTCCTCAAGAACTCTCAATATTCCTCTGCAGACAATATTGACTGTAAGTGAATCAGCATCGGACGTGATGGGGACCTCACGACGCTCTGTAATATCTATGGAAAAGATGTATGAGCTGACGATTCGAATGGACGACTCGGATCATCGAGAGTCGAAACCATGAACTTTATCGAAGAGCTCTCGAACACCACAAAAAATAAATTTATATTTCTCAATCCTCCAGCATCCCTGAGTATCGAAAAAATAGAAGGAAGCGGGCTCTTCACGACACGTACTACCATCCCGGTAAAAGTCCGCTACATCGGGAAAGAAGATAAATCCTAATACCTATTACTATGCTTACCAATTCTCAGAAAGAACATCTCACCTATACGGCAATCGGACAGGTTGTTATAATCGTCGTGGTCTCTATATGGGGATACACCTATATACTACCGTGACTCGATAAAATCGATACGGCTGGAGCAGCAGCAAATTCCAGTATAGAAAAATATCAACATACTGAATCAGATGGACTCGGATTCGATCAGATCACGGAGCTTATTCGACCGAAAACAGAATACGCTGAGCTCCTGAAAATCATGAACACTGACCTCGAAGGGACGCGAGCAGCTATAGCCAAAGGAGACAAAAGTCTAAAATACATGGAATGGCTCAAGATCGCAATCGCGGATAGCTCGAAAGATAAGGAAATCCTCTCACAACAGAAACAAATCCTCAATAGCATCATCCCGACACTGAGTCCGATATCATGAAATATCGAGGAAGAGAGCCTCGATCTCAAGGGGTATATCAAATTCGTGGAATGAAAAATTCTCAAGCAATTCAATTTTGAGAGCAATATCACTCTCGGACTCGATAGTATCGTATGATGAACGAGTGCAGATGGTGTCCCCGAGAATATCGGAAGTATCGAGTTACAGATAGGATTCAAGTGAACCAATGATGATATCATTAAATTCGTAGACTATGTGAATAATTCCTGAAATCCTGAACTCTTGACCGAGGTTGGATCAGGACAGAATAGTAAGCTGGCTGCTGATCAGGTACCAGCTATCATGAGTAATCCTCTCATAGTGATAACGAGCTTTAGCCTCGAGAGTGCGATCACATCCGATAATAGAGAAGATCAGAACTCATGAAGAGCGACGATCAGACTCTACGTGCGGGGAATCTCGAAGGATGACGCCAGCTATCTCCGAGAAAATATCAGGGTACGCGAAGAAGAACTCTCGAAGAAGATCGTTGAATCTATCAGTGAATGTAAGAATAAATGACCGCTCTGTGGGGATACTTCGAAGAGACTCGAGACATTTGCTCGGAAATTCCAGGAATACAAGATCGGAACAAGTGCCACCGAATCGACACCTGCAGGAGGCATCAACGGTATCAGTGCCCTCGCACAGAAAGCAAGAGTACTCAAATCACTCGAAATAGAACTCGTAGCAATAATCACTGAAAAATAATAGTATGCCAATCTCTTCCGTCGAAATACTCAAAGAACAAATATACAAATGAGAAAATATCGGTCAGATCTGTGATCTGATGATCATCGGTGCGGTCGAGATGGGAAGTTCTGATATCCATATCGAGCCACTCACACATATCGTCCGCCTCAGATATCGTATCGATGGTGTCCTCAGGGAGATTCTCGAGTATCAGACATTTCTCCATCAACAAGTCGTCGCACGATTCAAGATCATGGCAAATCTGAAAATCGATGAGTCGCGAATCCCCCAGGATGGTCGTATCTCTACAGTGATCAATAATAAAGCGCTCGACTTGCGAGTCTCGACACTCCCGACAGTTCACGGAGAAAAGATCGTAATGCGTATCATCGATAAGAGTAAGAAAATCCCTGATCTGATGGATCTCGGTATCGAGTGACACAATAAGATGCTCCTCGAAAAAGCAATATCACTCCCGAATGGCATCATCATGACCTCATGACCGACTGGTTCTGGTAAGTCGACGACACTCTACTCATGTCTCTCAAAGCTGAATGCTCCAGACGTCAACATCATGACACTCGAAGATCCAGTGGAAAACCAGATCGATGGACTGAATCAGTCTCAGATGTTTCCAGATATCGGATACAATTTTGCCTACTGACTCCGTACTGCTCTCCGTCAGGATCCTGATATCATCATGGTATGAGAAATACGAGATCACGAGACGATCAATGTCGCGATCGAAGCGGCGCTCACAGGTCACCTCGTAGTATCGACGATCCATACGAATTCCGCGGCTGAGACGATTACTCGTATTCTGAATATGGGAATCCCTTCATTTCTCCTTCCCGCATCGATCAATGCGATCATCGCCCAACGACTCATCAGAAAACTCTGCGGTAAGTGCAAAAAATCACTCACGATGGCGGAACTGGATCCGAACGTACGAGCCAAGGTCGAGAAAGCACTCAAGAGAACTGCCAAAGAAGAACTCGTATCGCGTATAGCACCAGAAATACTCCAGAAACCATTATTCTACCAGGCTGTCGGCTGTCCAGAGTGTGATAATGTCGGATACAAGGGGCGAGTTGGTATCTATGAGATCCTCGAAATCACTCCAAATATCAAGAAAATGATTATCGACGGAGCCAGTGCGACGATCATCAATGATGTTGCGATCCAAGATGGCATGATCTCTCTCGAACAGGATGGTATCATCAAGGCTCTCAATGGCAGAACGTCTCTCGAAGAAGTCTACGCAGCAGCAAAAGATAATGGTTAGTATCGTTTTATTCGCTCACGTTATTCCCTATGGAAAACTCCAACACCGATCTCGTCATCATGGACATCAAGGAATGAGTCCAAGCAAAGAAAGAGGATTCACTCCTCCAATATTTTCTCGGTATTCTTTTCAAAAAAGGAAAAATCGGACTCAGACAAAAAGTGATCTTCTTTCGTATCATGGCTACCATGGTGAATGCGAATCTCACAGTACTGAAGAGTCTCTCAGCTCTCAAAAAACAGGAAAAGGATAAACACATGATGAAATTCTATGAGTTCATGATCGCGAAGGTCCAGTGATGATCGACGATGCATGTCGCTATGGAACAATATTATGGATGCTTTGGTGATGCAGAGATATCGATCATAGAGGCCGGAGAACGTACAGGTAAGCTGAATCAAGCCCTCATACAGATCGCTGATCAGACGGAGAAGGTGGACTCGATCACTCGAAAGATCAAGGGAGCCATGGCCTATCCGACGATGCTCATCATCGGTATGTTTATCTGTGTGACCGTCCTCATGGTAAAGGTGATCCCGACACTGACTTCATTTTTCTGAGATCCAGAAACACTTCCTACAGCGACGAAGTATATCCTCAATGTCAGTCATTTTTTCCAGGATTATTGGTTCTATATAGCGGTTGCGGGTATCGCGCTCAAGTTCTGACTGTGAATATGGAAAAATACCAAGGATGGGAAATATCGATATGATGCTATGATACTCCATGCACCCGTATTTGGTCCTCTCCTCAGAAAAGTGATCCTCTCACGATTTGCTCGAGTATTCTCGAACCTGATCTCGAGTGGTGTGTCTGTCGTCGAGGCGATCCGTATCGTCGCCAGTGCTGTCGGAAATGAGGTCTATCATCAGCGGCTCCTCCTCCTGAGAAATGATGTGAAAAATGGTATGAAGATGGCAGAATCCCTCGAAGATGATCCACTCTTCCCTGATCTCCTCATCTCGATGCTCAGGGTCGGTGAAGAAACGGCTCAGATCGGTGAGACGATCATCAAGATCGCCGACTTCTATGATGATGAGGTCGATATATCGATCGGATGAGTCCAGAAGATGATCGAGCCGATGATCCTCTGAGTGATGGCAGTCGTTATTGGTTTTATCGCCGTGGGTATCTTCCAGCCGATCATGAATCTCGCAGGTTCGATCTCTGGAGGATAGCACGTGCAAGTTGAAGACGGGGGGGGATAAAATGCAGATCAAAAATTTGCATTTTTTTCTGTTTCTTTTATACTCTGCCCGAAATGTGATCAGTATTTTTACTTTTTACTTTTTATTTTTTATTTTTTACTTTTATAGAATGCATACCCTCGAAGCAAAGATCCGTACAGAGACTGCTCGCGAAACTCGTGAAAACACTGAGATTCCAGCAGTAGTATACGGCAAGGATGTCCCTTCGACTCGTATAAAAGTGGGAGTTTCTGAATTTATCCGCCTCTTTCGAGAAGTCGGACAAAATCACGTCTTCACACTCAATGTCGAGAAAAAATCATATCCTGTTCTCATTCAGGAACTCCAGAAGCATCCTGTCACTGGGAAGCCTCTCCATATGGATTTTCTCACAGTCGATATGAAGGCGGAAGTACATGTGAAAATCCCCGTGAAACTCATCGGAACATCACCAGCTGTGATCGAATGAGGTCAGATTCACCAGTCACTCGATGCTCTCGATGTGAAGTGTCTCCCTGTGAATATCATCGATGCATTCGAGATCGATATATCACCCCTCGATCACATGGGAAAGACTCTCCACGTCAGCGATATGGTCATCGATACGAAGAAATTTCATGTTCTCTCGCATCAGGAAGAAGCCGTTGTATCCGTCCATGCACCAAAAGCTCAAAAAGAAGAAATAGAGACAGTAACTGTCGCGAATGTAGCCGTCGCTACAGAGAAAGAACCAAAGGCTGAATAACTCCATTTTTATGATTATCAAACTCGTCGGTTCAGGACCGGCAATCGAATCCCTCACATCTCTCGTCAATCGAGCGCTCACCGAACTCGCCCTCATAGATGCTGTGAAGGTCGAGATCACTGACGATCCATCGTACAAGATGGAGCTCGGTATCACAGAGAATCCAGCTCTCGCGATCGAGGAGGAATCGATCGAATTCCGTGATATGATATTTCAGGGTGAGGTTCCCGCCTATGATGAGATAAAATCTATGTTCATCTCTATTCTCGGTGATGATGACGATCATGGTGGTGGATCATGCGGTACTGACTGAGGATGTGGAACATGCGATAGTGGATGTCATTAGTTTTTGAGCTCCTTTTTGAAAGGAGCTGTCCGAGCGTGTCGAGGACTGAGGATTTTCTATATTTAAGATATGTAATCCCATCTAGTCAACTCTAATATCTTGCGAAAAAATAGAAAGAATGCTACTCTAAATGGGTAGTATTTTTCTTTATATATGTATACACTCTCCCTCATTCATTCTCAGAAGATAAATTTATTTTACCGATTAGAAACTCATTTTGATGTATATGAACGACTCAATAGTGAATCCGCTACAGCTCAAGTAATGGAGAAAGTACAAAAATGGATCCATGCAAAACTGGAAAAGAACCCAGGAATTCAGAATCAAGTAAAATCTCTCTTTGAGTGACTTTCAAAAGATCTAAAAAATAGGATAAAAGACCCGGAATTTTATCAAAAAGCCCTTACGGATTATATCGATAAGACTGAATCAGCAATCAGAGATCTTGAGGCATCTCAAGATTCAGAAATAGATCCAACTAAAAAATATGAAATAGCTACTGCAATACAAAAAACACGCTTAGCATATACAAAATGACTCATGAATCTCACTCAACTCCATGCAAGTGAATCTGGAAATACAGCACTGATGATGAGTATTGGACATATTCGAGCAGATATTACTGTTGCAGAATCTACCATCCAAGATGATACGAGACGTTCCCTGAAGACACCGTAAAGATAATATTCCATTTCTTTAGAGTAATCCATAAAACTCTTCTATCCCAATACACTTCACTCCAAGGTTTTCCGCCTTGGATTTTTTGGATCCTGCATCAGTACCGACGATGAGATAGTCGAGCTTTCCCGTGACGGCAGTCCGCACTTCCCCACCATACTTTTCGATAAGTTCATGGATCTGATCTCGAGAGATTCACTCGAAAGATCCCGTCACACAGAAAGATTTTCCAATAATAGCTGAATTGCCACTATGTCATTCCTCTACAGACAGGAATCTTGTCTCTGATATCTGTATATCGAGCTCATGCAAGAGTCTCTCGATCACAGAACTATTCTCCTCAACATATTCCACAAATGCCCGTGCCGTCTCAGGACCAATATCCTTCACTTCAAGTAAATCTTCTTCTCTAAGACAGATTATTTTTTCAAGAATTGTTCAGTTTCGTCATTGCGAGGGAAAAGGTGAATCCGAGTGAAACGAGGAGAGAGATCCCCCTGGGGGGCGAAGCAATCCAGTGTTATTATTTTCTGAAACGTGGATTGCCACGTCATCACTCACAGAAACAGATTGATTCCTCGCAATGACGGAACTAGCAATAAGCCTCGCTGTCTTCTTCCCTACATTCGGTATCCCGAGCCCGACGAAGATACGATCAAGCGTCGTAGTTCTCGACTTCTCTATAGAATCAAGGAGGTTGTTCACGGATTTCTCCTTGTATCCTTCAAGTTCGAGAAATGCTTCCCGATAACGACTGAGGTGAAAGATCGAGACACAGTCAGTGATCCATCCGAGTTCGAGAAAGAGCTCCACTTGTTTCACTCAGAGTCCATCGATATTCAGCCCCTGTTTCCCGACGAACATCTCGAGTTGTCATTGGATCTTCGCGGGACAGTGAGTATTGGGACAATAAATCGCTACCATTCATTCATCTTGTTCTGTTGGTGTGGAACAGATGGGGCAAATAGTAGGGATTTCGATGATCTTCTCCTCACCTGTTCGCACTTCTGTGATCACAGATACGATCTCTGGGATGACCTCACCCGCTCGCATGATGAAGACAGAATCCCCCTCCCTCACTCACTTCTTCGCGAGCTCATCATAGTTATGCAGTGTCGCTCGTCTGACGATGACACCACTCACATTCGCAGCTTCGAGATTGGCCACTGGAGTGATTGTGCCCGTTCTTCAGACAGAGTGCTCTATCGAGAGGACTCTCGTTCTCACTTGCTTGGCTGGGAACTTATATGCGATCGCATATCGAGGATGATGCTCCGTCCGTCCGAGTTCGTCCCAGAGGGTCATATCATCGAGCTTCAGGACCATTCCATCGATATCGAAGTCGAAATTAAAGCTCCTTTCAGAAAGGA
>JAYVLL010000145.1:0-2405 GCA_043759495.1 Candidatus Altimarinota bacterium | reverse complement strand
ATTTAAAAAATCTATCAATCTTCACTCAACCAAATTATTGGGATTTGCAATAGGTTTTGTATGCCTCATGATCTCTTTTCAGAATGCGATTGCTTCAGTAAACGTTGAAATACCTCAAATACCTTTGGATAGTAAATCCATTCGTTTCTCAGTGATCCTCCCCGCGACACCAAAATTTCATGTCGCAATATACTTTCTAAGAATGGTATCGTTAATTGAGGTAGCTACACTAGCTCGTAGTTGTGATATGCCCTGTATTCATATCTTTTTCGAAAAAATCGCCTGGTTTTCTCCATGGGATCAGAGATGATCAGCTGGAGTTGTAACTGGAAAAATATCAATAGGGGGGGTGATTCGATTGAGAGCATGGGCATCAGAAACAGTAGCAGCAAGACCATCAGCAGGTTTCGCAGCATCAGAAGCAGTAGGCTGAGTAACAACAGTATTCCCAGTAAGAGCAAAAGGAACAATACACATATTCCTATCAGTCCTCCTTATTCATGTTGAAGGAGATTGACGATCTATTAGCGCAATGAGTTTGTCCCAAAATTCTATATTGGTAGGGTCTACTATTAGTAATAGTAGGATTCTTAACTCAGAATTTCTCCTGTCGGGTCAAGTGTAATTTTGAATTTTTATTGTAGATTGAGGGAGTTGAGAATATTTTTTGGTGAGATATCAAATAAGCTTATCTATCGTTCAGATGAGTCATGCCCTGATATTCGTTGATGTAGTCGCATTAATAGATGAAGTATTATCGAGTTGACTATTGAGTTGAGATAATTTTTTTCAGAAAAACGCTAAGCTCCTATCATCATAAGAGTTAACGATTTCTCGAACATATAGAGCAATCAGTCTAAACAAGAAGGTTAGGTATGTCACATGCGTTTGACTATGAGAAGGATTATTGAGTCTTAATTCTGTTCCGAATAATTCCAATAATTCTGGTCAAATATCGAATATAGATCACACTTCTCAGGTAGTGCATGAAAGAGGCGTATACATATTTTTATATTATAGAAATATCAATAATGTCAATAGTACTTTCGAAGTATTCGGCTCAGGAGGATGGATTTCTACTTTATAAAATAAATTGATTTATAAGGGATATATTATATACTCCATGAATATATATTCAAAAGAAAAAATGCAGAAAAAAATCACTCGCCTCGAACATCCTCGTCAGTATCATATGGTGGGTGATGGATTCCGTGTTGCTCAGTATATTCCAGGATATGGTCGTGAGATGAGCAATGAAACATCACCATTTCTCATGCTCGACTACAACGCTCCGTGGAAACTCGAGCCACAGTGAGGACATCGACCAGGAGTGGGATATCATCCACATAGAGGCTTCGAGACCGTGACGATCGTCTATTCGGGTGAGGTCGAACATCAGGATAGTGCTGGTCATGGTGGAACTATATGACCTGATGAAGTTCAGTGGATGACGGCGGGGAGCGGGCTCCTCCATAACGAGTTCATGACGGAGCGATTCTCTGCCATGGGCGGTATCCAGCATGCGGTCCAGATCTGGGTGAATCTCCCTCGAGAACACAAAATGACGACTCCTCGATATCAGGCACTCACACGAGAGAATATTCCTGAGGTACTATTCCAGTGAGGAAAAGTGCGAGTGATAGCAGGAGAACTCAATGCGAGAGTGGCGTCATCGCGAGCGGAATGAAGTGAAACGAAATGAAGTGTGGCGATCCAGGAGTCTCTGGATTGCTTCGTACCTCGCAATGACGAAGTCATTATGCAGAAATGAATCGCGAAAATGTTTTCTCCTGTCGAGCTCTATGATGTACGGTTTTTTTGTCATTCCGAGTGAAACGGAGGAATCCCTTTAGATCAGGACTTATGATGAAAAATAACTAAAAATCAATTGAGTGAAAAAGAAAGGGATGCCTACACCCCAGGGTGATCTCTCTTCTCATTTCATGAGAATTCACCTTTCGGCATGACAAACACAGAAAAATCAAGTATCACTCTCACCTTTCCAGAATGATACAATACCATGATCCTCGTGACCGAGTGAAGTATCATCGCAAATGGAAAAACACTTGAAAATGGAGATATGCTTCATTTTTCTTCAGAATGAACAGAGGTTCGACTGGAGTATACGAATCCAGAAACTGAAAAATCCTCAGTCCGCCATGGCGGACAGCTTCCCTCGACAATCTCCGGACAGGCTCTTTCAAAAGGAGCCACTGTTCTCGTCATGGCAGGAAAACCCCTCGACGAGCCGGTTGCAGCCTATGGACCATTTGTCATGAATACACAGTCAGAGATCATGCAGGCATTCGCTGATTTTCGAGATGGGAAGATGGGAGAGGTGAGAGAGTAGCAACGGCAAGTATGCAGCGACAGTATGCAGCAGAGAGCAGGTATACAGCGACAGT
>JAYVLL010000144.1:0-4180 GCA_043759495.1 Candidatus Altimarinota bacterium | reverse complement strand
GAGCGGTTTCCTTGATAGCAGCAAATTCTTCTACTGCTCCTTCGAGGAAGGCGATATCTTTTTTGAGTGTTTCTGGAGGAGGAGAATTTTCTCAGGCATATTGTTCACTCATCTCATTGATGCGTGCAGCGAGGATATTGTATCTGACACGGAAAAAGTCACCATGTTGTATTTTGAGTCCTTCGAGAATTTTGATCATGTTTTTCCAGTCATTATGCTCCTGTGCATCGAGCATAGCCTTATAGGCTGTATCTTCTGCCTCGGAGAGTGTACCAACATACGTACCATAAAAATCTACTTCTTCCAGAGAGGATCGTACCGTCGAATGAAACTCTGTAGATATAAAATTAGGTACTCTCTCACGGACAAATTCTGTCGGAGTTGTATCATCGAAGAGGTGATTTGCAGTATTCATCCATTCCTGGAATCGTTTTCCGAATTCTTGAGGATCTCTCTCATGAATCTTTTGAATAGTATCTTGATCGAGTGTTTGATTGTATGCATAGAGGATGATATCCTTTCTCTGAGTATTTCCGGCTTTAGACTCCTTTTGTTTCTGTTCGAGTTCATTTCTCCATCAGATAAAGTTGATCTCGAGGGCTCATGTATCGTAACGTACTTTTGGATACTGTTGCTCGAGAAAATCGATAAAATTCTCGAAATCGAGCTCATGTTCATGAAGTTTTTTTTCTATCGAGCCAAATTTCATTTTTTTTCCGAGCGAGGATTCGAGTGTTTTTTTGATTCTTTTGAGATAGTTGATACTTGCTGTTTCTGCTGAAGGCATATCTGTACCGTCATCTTGACTCCTTTCTATCATCTTCTTATAGGTCTCTCCGAGAGAGAAAAAACATTCCATAAGCGTCGTGACATTCGAGAGTCCTGCATGCAGCCAATAGTAGCCATCAGATCATACGACTTCCTGAATATAAAAGAAATTCTTCATAATGATCACTTCTCCTCTATGATTCTGAATATGACTCATAACAAGAGTTCCTGTTGTGAGTGTCAGTAGAGATTTTTCACTGGCCTTATATTCTTTTTCTACCTTGTGCACTTTTCCTGTTCTGAGATCGAGGATATTCACAGAAAGATCGATATTGGTTCAGAGAATTTCGAACGCCATTATTTCCACCTCTTCAAGGAGTGGAAACTTCTCATGACAGACTGAAGTATCTCGGATAAATCCCTTCTCAGGAAAGTGTATAAGTAAGTGATGCATGGCTCGTCCATGTTTTTCTCATGGATCAGATCACCCAAATAAACTGGCTGTAGAATCCAAGAGCTCCATAAATTCTCAGTATTCTTTTGCCCATTTTCATTTTGGGTGCTTCTGTACTTCTTCCATCAGGAGTTCTCATGCTCGATAATATTCGCTATAGAGAGGGTCTTGGAGGGTAAATTGCTGCATATGATGATGGATAAGGTAATAAATAAAGATACTAGAGAGTCTTTTGTATGATGGGAGTAGGTAGAGGGAACGGAGTGAAAAAGTTTTGATTTTTATGAGTTATCAGATATACTGGATTTACAAATGTCCTTCGGGATCCCCCACGCAAGTGGGGTAATTTTTTTATAGAAGCTATAATAGTAAGTCTTGAAGCTTCTTTTTTTATCACCTGGAAATCATCTATACTTACTTCTCAAAGTAGGTGGATAAACCTTTTTTTCCACGACTCGTACTTGTGAGAGTTGTACTCGTGAAACCTCTGGAATATGGTGAGCGGAGATATACGTGGCAGCGTCGATAGTATGATAGAATTTACTTTCTTTTCCTTTTGTCGTCAACGGAACCACGAAAAACATACTTCACACCTTCTTGATGACGAGTACTGGTCTGCGAAAATCTTTCTTTCCATTGGATTCACTTCATATGTTTACACCGAGTTTTATATACCAGATCTCACGCTCATTCACATAAAAACTCTCTTGCTCTTTTGTGATGAGAAGTTTTTTCTCTTTATTCCACTCATCGAACACTTCGAGTGCTGGGAATGATTGTTTTGGGGAGATAGAGGGGAACATAGAGTTTTCACCCTCATTTTTATCTATACTTCTAAATTGATAATTACTAAATTTAGAGGCATCAGACAGGCAATCTATCAATGTTTGAAACAAGTTTAACAAACAGCTAATTTCAATAATAATTTTAGTTATTGGTGGTCGAGCATACTGTGTCTTTCCTGAGTTTGATTCTATAATCCTATGTGACGTAACGGTATTAAAATGGCCAATAACATTATTCATCCATTTTTTGTAATCTTGATTGTAATCTTTATATATCGAATCTCGTTTCTCTCGTATTTCTTTTATAATTTCTGAAAATTTTTGAAGTCTAGCATTCTCATGATCAGAGTAATTTCTTTTAGTATATTCTGATAGCAGGCTATTAAATTCATCTTCTATGAACTGCTCTGAAAAGGTAGTTATAGATGAAGTTTGTGTATCTTTATCAAGTAGGTTGCGGAGAATCATAATAAAGTATGAGTCTGTTGCCCTGCGATAGAAAATGCTAAGATCAGAACTGACTTCAGTTTCTTTTTCGTTTAATATTGCTCAATTATATGTTTCTATATTTTGTTGGATTAAGAGAATCCAATCAATCATTTTTTCTAAATCTAGATTACTTTTTCAAGTTTTTTTCATAAATAAAAACACACAATAAAATAAACTTGTGTGCTTTTGGTCTACCGAAGCTCGAAGAGCGAAGGCAGAAGGTACCACCGAAAGCTTTTGCTCTGTCATTGCGAGGAATGAAGCAATCCAGGAAAAGAAAATGAATTCCTCTATCTGACTGGATCGTCACGCTTCGCTCGCGATGACGGGAACATACTTGATTGTATTTTGGTGACGGAGATGGTACTCCGAGAGGTTCTAATCTGTTTTGTCATGCTGAATTTATCTCAGTATCTTCCTTTTATTCATGAGATCCTGAAACAAGTTCAGGATGACTTTCGTCAATTCAGGATGACGGGAACATTTCTTCCTCCAGCTCGCGGATGATAACCGCTCGATTGCTTTTAACTATACTTGATTGTATGGAAATCCTCAAAAATGCAAATTTTCGAGAACGACCTTTCGAGAACGACCTTTCGAGAACGGTTACTTTGCAAGAATCGGCACTATTTCCTCGAGTGCGACGGCTGAGATCGAGTTTTTCGGTGATCCATCGATGAGCTTGTCTGAGTAGACGAGGTAGATGAGGCTATTCGATGTCGCATCATAGAAACGCACGATTCGGAGTTTTTTGAAAAAAATACTCGAGTTCTCATTCCAGATCTCCTCTGACTTCCCTATCGCCTTCACGAAACCGATCTTTCCTGTCTGTCGGCAGGCAACCGATGCATCACTCGTATTCTCCGCGAGTCCGAGACCTCAGGCAATCCCACCAGTACGGGCTCGGCTATAGAAACAGGTGATTCCTGCGACTTTCGGATCTGGGACTCATCCGACTTCGATCTTGTGATCGGGTCCTATGAGTTTGAAGGCTGTATCAACGGTTCCTATGGTGTATGGATCACCGATCGACTGTTGTTCACCAGAGATGAGAGTTTTCTGGGTCGAAGAAGTGTCGACATTACTCGATCCGCATGAGGTGAATACGAATATGGATACAAATAAAAGAGTGATTCGAGTCATATAATGTATGATTGTTATAAATTAATAGGAGTGGCAAAAAGGAGAGGTGAGAAATTGTGTCTTCATTTCTCGAATTATTATTTATTTGAGATTAATATTCATTATTTCCTCCATCTTCTGTGAATGGTCACTTTCCGAAAGCTGGATTTACAAAGAGGACGATCGAGCCTCTTTCTGCATTCCCAGATACCTTTACCACATCATGCGTCAGGGGGTGGAGTGGATAGGATACATAGGTGTTCCAATAATCTGTCGGAAATAGTTTGAGAGTGAATTCTTCATACTGTATTGGGAGAATGGTACCATCAGGGAGATAGAATCTCAGTCATGGATCCGTCTCATAGAGCGTAACGGTAAATATACCCCTATCAGTATGTGGCTTTGCGAGGTATTCACAGGTTTCATTGGGACGATATTGGAGGATGCGGACATTACTATTCGTTTCTCATGATTCACTGTAGAGGGATTTATGATTCGCATATCAGAGAGCTATCAGTCCATCGAATATCTCATGGACGAGTATATCGAGTTCTCTGTATAT
>JAYVLL010000143.1:0-4030 GCA_043759495.1 Candidatus Altimarinota bacterium | reverse complement strand
TATGTTTTTCATATTTGGAGATTTATTTGTTGGATGATGCCTGATGCTGCTTCTCTGTCATCCTGAGGCACGAAGGATCTGCGGGAAAATTGAGTAGATTCCTCCTATCGTCGGAATGACAACTCAGGAAATGAATCAAGGAACCGCAAGAAACCACTGTCCTCTCTTGATTTTCTTCCTCCACTCGACAAGGAATCGATGAAGAATTGGCGCTCTCCCCTCCTCGATCTCGCCAGGCAATTTCCAGAGCCGACGATCGAGCAGATCACCAAGGAATATTTCGATGCGTGGCGACTCTCACTCGCAGACTTATGACTCTCAGTGAAGACCGTGAATGCTCATATCATCACGATCAGATCCTGGCTGAAGTACCTGAAAAAGGAACAGATCGCATGTCTCGATCCGACGACGCTCGATCTCATGCGGGTCACTGATCGAGAAGTGACATTTCTCACGAGCGAAGAGATCGAACGATTCTTCGCGTCTATTCCCCGTGAGACGATCCAATGAAAGCGTGACTATGCGATCTGTGAATGTATCTACTCGACGGGATTGCGTATCTCGGAGCTCACCGCCCTCGATCGAAATGATGTGAATCTCGAAACTCTCGAATTCGCCGTACGAGGAAAGTGATGAAAGCTCCGTGTCGTCTATCTCACAGAGCAAGCGAAGGGAGCGATCGAAGCATATCTCAGTGCGAGAACTGATGACTTCTCTCCACTCTTTATACGACACAACTATAGTGAAGAAAATATCAATTCTTCACTCCATACACATGAAAATATGCGCCTCACTCGATTCTTCATCACGAATATGGTAAAGGAGTATGGGCTCAGGGCTGGAATACTGAAGAATATGCATGCACATACGCTTCGTCACAGTTTTGCAACAACTTTATTGACAAATGGTGCTGACATACGTATAATCCAGGAACTCCTCGGTCATGCTTCGATCACGACGACTCAGGTCTATACGCACGTGACGAATCCAAAGCTCAAAGAAGCGCATCAGAAGTTTCATAGATAGTTCAATAATTCCTCAATATATGGATCAACTCGCTTCTTTAGGTTCTGGTTCAGACTTCCCTCTCGGCACCCCATGGGACTGAACAGATCCGAATCGATCACTTGAAAATCCTGAAAATCACCAACACATAAAACCAACAGATCTTGGTTGATTGAGAAAACCCTGAGAACTCAGAAAATGGGCCTGAATTCAGAATCCAGTAACTTCACTTGCTACACAAGTATTGGAGGAAACTCTACTAAGAATTCTAAGTTGTTGAGAATGAGGACGGCATAATCCAATACCTTCTACTCTCCACTAATCTTCTCGATCATCCGCATCAGTTCCTGCTTCTCCCCTGCTGTAAACCGTCTCCACTGACCATCCGCGAGATCTCCGAGCATGATATTCTCGACACGGATACGCTTCAGGCGTTTCACATCATAACCGACAGAGTCCACCATACGACGGATCTGTCGGTTTTTTCACTCCTTCAGGATGATCGAGAATTTCGATGATGAGAGTCGTACGATCTCACAGGGTTGCGTGGTATATTTCTTCGTGATGACCGTATCCGTTCCTCCGATTCGACGGACGATCTTGCGAGTTCCATTATCCTTCAGTTCTATCCGCACTCCCCTTCTCATCTTCTCGATCCCTTCATCATCGATCTTGCCATAGACTTCGACGATATATTCTTTCTCATGCTCATAGCGTGGATGCATGAGATAGTTCGAGAGGCGACCGTCATTGGTGAGGATGATCAGTCATGTTGTCTCCTTGTCCAGTCGACCGATCGGAAATACCCGCTCGGGTATATCGACGATATCCATTATGCCCTTCTCATCGTCCTTACCTGAGAGACAAGTAGTCACGATATCACGCGGTTTATTGAAGACGTAGTAGACGAGATTTTCCTGGTCTCGGATCACGACATCATCGACCTTGACGACATCATGCTCAGGATCGATCACCTGACCGATATGTGCCACGATATCATTCACTGTCACCATTCATTTTTCGATATATTCCTCAGCCTTTCGACGAGAACAGACTCAGGCATGTGCGAGGTATTTTTGGAGCTTCACGAGAGAGTTATATTAGAAAACGATATACGCTCAAGGATAGCGAAAAAAGGGAAAAATCAAAATAATAATTGCAATGAGTACGATAAATCATACTATAGACACTCAGATAATACCTTATGTTCACATTTTTTCTCGTCATTATCAGTTATACGATCATCTGGTTAGGTGGAGTATACTTTATCCTTCATAGACTCCATATGATCCACAGGAGGACTGAGCAGAGGGTGCATGAGTATGATGGAGCCTATATGATGCCGCACTATCGAAAGCCGACAATCTTCACGATTATATATGTACTCAGTGCATATTTTTTATCGATCCTGATAATCATCTTGCTGATAAAACCATAAATACCTGAAGACTATTCTCTAAGTACTCATCATATGAGCATACACTATACTTCGATATTGCGTCATAGCATCCTCCTCGTATTCAAAACCTCGAAATTTTTCTTTTTCCTCATCCCAGTATGACTCCTCGTATGGATCATCTATGAGTATAAGTGAATATTTCCTCGTGATCTGAGCAATTTCATCATCCTTCCTATTCTCCTGGTGACGGTGAATTATATATTTCTCCAGCTGATCGTGAACTCGATCGACTACTTCGGACGGCTCATGCTCATATCGGATCATGCGATCCTCTTCGTCCATACGAGCCTCCTCCTCATCGATGATATCGAATTCATGGATATGAAGAGTATCCTGAAGGTCGATGTCGAACGACATGGGCTGATCAGCAATATCCTGAGTTATTGACACCTCATCCTCGAGCAGAGGAATGATGTTCGGAGAGTACACTATATTCCCCATCCACACGCGGTTTATCAGATGATCAAGGATCGTATCCCGAAAAAGGATGATATCTGACCGATCTAGAATGTGACGAAACATCCTCATCATTCCTTCTTGATCACGTCGAGGCAGTTCTCATAGAGCCGCGTATAGCCATGATTTTTCGTGATTTCCCTGAGACGATTGATTGCTCGGATATAGCGCACTGAGACGAGTATACCGAAATTCCCACGCTCGAGTTTCGGCTCATACCGCTTGAGAAACTTCAGGATGAGTGCCTCAGTAATTCCCTCTTCATGATCATGGATCGTGAGTGCATCGAGCAGTGCTGCCTCGAGTCCGAGAACAGGAAAGGCGACCTTGCGGATATCGAGAGATTGAGATTGTTTTTTGAGGATACCGAAGGCATTGGTTCGCTGTTTTTTCTCCCCAGAGATAATCGTCCGAAATACGATCTCGTGCCGAGGAGAGATGACGACTTTTTTCGCAGTGTCTTTCGTATAGACGATGAGCTGGAATGGGATCGAGTAGTCCATCATGATGAGTTCAAGTGCCTTCTCACCACCGATCACCCAGTCATTCCCGACCTCATCCTCAGCGATCCGCTTCACGATATTCCAGTAGTGCGCCTCGACGACCTCCTCTCCGGTCGTGAGCAATCCATCTCCGACATAGTAGAGCCCATTACGGATACTGATGATCGTCCCGAGCCCCTTCAGTGCATAGACCGTCTGGTGGATCCGAGCGCTCTCACGTACGACGCCTCGTGATCCAGGATCGATGATATCCCCGATATCCTCGAGAGTGATGATTTTTCACATTTTTTTCTGGAGTTTTTGCACTATTTTGTGTATTTCCATATTCTATTATTTTGTTATCGAGTATGAGTTATCGAGCTATATATTTTCTGTGAGAAATACTATACGTTTAGTATATTTTCTTTTATGGAGAAAGCAAAAAGAAATATTCGGTCTCGCCCTCGTCCAGAAGATCGTCGGTATCTCATGATGGATGATGCATATTGATTGCCGAGAAAAGGAATTTCGAGTAAGGATATCCTTCTCATAAAAAAGATTTTGAAAAATTCTCGCTTTTTGATACACTCTGAGAGTATTATTAATCTCCTCAACATATGGCAGATAC
>JAYVLL010000142.1:0-3987 GCA_043759495.1 Candidatus Altimarinota bacterium | reverse complement strand
ACGAAATATTCTCTCCCATTTCTCTCACGTATTCATCATCTCCCTCCAGAGGCAAATGCGAAGATAATCCGTGAGATTGTCGGACTCGCATCGACACATGAGACGATCCACCCCTCACATATACGCTCCTACCTGGACACACTCTCGACAACTGAGAGTCTCTATCGACTCTCTCGACTCCTCCTCCCGAAGATGGCGAAGGCATTTTATAGTGACTCATCACATATGCACTTCGGGCTCGCGCTCGAATACTACAGTCACTTCACGTCTCCGATCCGTCGCTATCCTGATCTCCAAGTACACCGTATTATCAAGGAGCAACTTTGCCATACGCTCGATCTGAAGAGAAAGAGTCACTATCGACATATCCTGAAGAAGATCGCCAAGAAGTGTAGTGATGGTGAATCTCGTGCGACCGATATCGAACGTGCGGTCGACGCGATCGTCATCTGTCGATATATGGCAGATAAGGTCGGGCAGACATTCGATGGACGTATCAGCGGACTCACCGAATGGGCAATCTTCGTCGAGCTCGAGAGTGGTGTCGAAGTGACGATCTATCAGCCCAGATGAGGATCTCCATCTACGGTGGATCCTGTCACGGGGACTCTCACTCGCGGGAATAGAGTTATCTATACCATCGGGGATATCCTGCGGGTGCAGATTATGGAGATCAACACTGTGGAGAAACGGGTGGAGGCGATACAGATATAATACTGCCTATATTTCTCTCTGTGTGGATTCGGATGTATATGCCAGGAGGATGACGAGGAGTATGAGTGGTGCGAGGATGACGACATTGTAGGAGAAAAATATGATCATAAGGATGATCGACTCTCGAGCCGTATGACTGATACGATTCCATCGATTTCGGATAATATACACCATTCCGACAAAGAATATAATTCCATAGGAATAGAGGATATCGATGAGGATATTGTGTGACGAGTCGATCGCGGAACCCGCTGGAAAATAAGCGTGGATGAGATCCGATCGAGGCGAGAGGCTGAAGTACTCGATAATACTATCGGGACCATATCCGAAGAGGATTCCGAGTGGATTGCTCAGAAATCCTCGTAGTGTCTCGATCATGAGCACTCATCGACTCACGAGTGAGAGGAACTTATCTGGAGGGATGAGAAAATAGAGGAGAGATACAAAAAGTACTATAAAGAGCGAAAGGAATAGTATCGAATGCTGGGATTTCTTCGTGAGAACATATATACCATATGCCATCATGATCGAGATACCGATAACACTCTGCGTCGTGAGTACCCCGAAGATGATTATGGATCATAAGATATACCGCTCGGGTTTTCTGATACGTGCGAGAAGAGGAAGATGCATGATGAGAAACCCAGCGACATAGTTCGGATTGCCGAGTGTGCTCACAGCACGACCACTTTCCCAGGTGGTTTCGATGAGTCGATCAGGAAAGAATGAATAGAGTCAGAGATACTCGAGTATCGCGAATCATGCCACGATACCCGCTGTGGAGAGAGAGATCTTGAGGATCCGATCATATTCTCGCTTTTTGAGGAGCGTCGATACGCCAAAAAGAAGTACCAATCATACAAAAAAGAAATATCCATGGTGTTTCTCTGCACTTCACCAGAGAAATCTCAGATCGAGATGCCCACCAGAGAGGAGATGCACGAACAGTGGAAATACGAGTACAGAGAGGAAGAGGAGAGCGTGCGCTCGTGAGATCTGTATGATCATTTTCCATTTTTTGATACATGTTTCGACGACAGCGATACAGATGAGAATACAGAAGAGATAGACCTTGACTCGCTCATATGAGCTCCCATGGATAAAAAATATCCCAAAAGATGAGAAAATATGAGAGAAAAAAAGTGGAATACTCGCGACGATGAAGGGGAGTGTATATATCATAATTGACTACTATGTATGGCGTATCATCCCTATTAATGTGCTCACTTCGAGCGTAAAAAAACTCACCACGGATGGTGAGGACGTATTTAGTTCGTTCGAGGGATTCCGTAGAAATCTATTCCTTTGAGATCCACCATCGATTTGGTGATATAGTTTTTCTTCTTTCCTTTCTTGAAAAATCCGCGTTCATCGATGATACCGATTTCGATGAGTTGATCGATGTTTTTGGTTGGGAGCTTTTTCTTCGGAAATGCTTCCTTGTTCTGCATATAGCGTGCTCGCTTCTTATAGCTCAAATTGAATCGTGATTGCTTATTCTCATTGCCCGTATAGACAAGAGCCATCTTCTTCTTTCCTTTCGAAAGTTTTCGAGCGGCTGCCTGTTTTTTGACGATGCTGGATTTGAGTCCGTGACTATTGGCCATTTTCGATGATTTGAATTGTATGGAGCGGGGAAACGGGTTCGAACCGTCACACCCAAGGGTTGAAGCCTTAGTACACTCACTCTTTTATGTTACCCCCGCTTGTAGGCGCATTCTATAAAAATGTGTGAGAAAGTCAAAAATCTCTTTGGATTTCGACTTTTTTTTCTATATTTGAGAGTATGCATATCCACCAGAAGACATCCCTGCTCGATGAGATCCTCATCGCACTGATCGCTGATGAGACGATCACGACCAAAGAAGGCTTCCAGAAGCTCAAAAATACTATCCTCGGGAAATACGGAGAGAAAGATACACCGACGGCTATCGAGCTGATTGCTCACTATACTGAGTGAGTCTGATCGAGTATCTACAGAGAAGATGCTCGTGTGCGAAAAGTTCTCAGAAAGCGTCCGATTCGTTCACTTTCTGGAGTCTCCGTGATATCACTCCTGACCAAGTTCTGGTGATGTCCGGGGAAGTGTGTCTATTGTCCGACCTATGAGTGACTCCCGAAGAGTTATATCACGGATGAACCTGCTGTACAGCGAGCTGAGATGAATGCATTTGATCCATTTCGTCAGGTGCAGAACCGACTCCAATCACTCTCGATGACGGGGAATGCGATCGCAAAATGTGATGTACGTGTTATCTGAGGAACATGGAGCGTTTATCCGAGAGAGTATCAGGAGGATTTTATTCGGAGTATTTATGATGCGCATACGAGTTTTAGTAGTTCGCAGTTCGCAGTTCGCAGTTCGCAGTCAGAACAAGGGAATCCCTTTTTTGGTTCTGAAGCCCAAGATTCCAAGATTCCAACATTTGAACAGTCACCCACTCTCGATAAGGCAAAAAAACGAAATGAAACTGCCTCGAGTCGAGTGATCGGCATCGCGATCGAGACGCGACCTGACTGGATCGATGAAGTAGAGATACTGCGACTGAGGCGCTATGGAGTCACTCGAGTGGAGATAGGGTATCAGACGACGGATGATCGAATTAACGAGACCAATAAACGAGGTCATGGAAATCAGGAATCTATACGTGCAACCCGTCTCTTGAAAGATGCTGGTTTCAAGGTCGTAGCTCATATGATGCCTGGACTCGTCTGATCGACGCCAGAAATCGATAGAGCATCGATGGCAGAAGTATTCGATAATCCTGACTATCGTCCTGATGAGATGAAGATCTATCCTATGGTGGTGACGCCTCACTCAGAACTCGAGGATATCTGGCGTCGATGAGAATTCATCCCCTATGATGATGCCACGCTCATCCCCCTCATGTCTGATCTCCAGGGTATGCTTCCTGAGTATCTGAGGCTCAATCGTATGTATCGAGATATCCCAGCGAGTCAGATCCTCGCAGGGTCAAAACTCGCGAACCTCAGACAGATCACGGAGGTGAATATGCGTGCTCGCGGGATCGTCCGTCGAGATATCTCAGCCCGAGAGATCCGGGCTCGTGACAATGATCCTCATACGGCAATCCTCGATATCACTTTCTATGAGGCAAGTGGTGGTCATGAATACTTCCTCCAGTATATTGATCCGATGGATCGGACGATTTTTGGGCTCGCACGACTGCGTATTCCCTCACAGTATTTTACAGGAGAGACACATTTTATACCAGTATTGGATCGGGCTGCTATCATCCGTGAGCTCCATGT
>JAYVLL010000141.1:0-4774 GCA_043759495.1 Candidatus Altimarinota bacterium | reverse complement strand
ATTTTATCAAATTAAGTAATTTAAATATACTATTCTAGTTAATTAAAATCTACTGCTACCTTTCCAGTTTAGTACTAACACCACGTAAATTTATCTATGTGATTCTGGAATTTACTTCAATTATATGTTATTCCCCAATTTTTCAAGCAGATAAAAAACCCACCAACTCGAGATTGATGTGCTTATAATTGCATAATCATTTTCTCATAGTTTTTCTCGATTTCTTCTATCCTTGCATTTTCTTTCTCTGTTTTTGGATAGATGAGGAATGGGTAGAGGATTTCATTATGGAGCTTCGCGATGATGCGGAATCATCCACGCTTTCCTGTCGGTATGGAGGAGTTCTTCACTCGTATCTTGTAGAATCCACCTCAGAGATCAACTGATGATGAATCAAGTGCTTCTTCCTCGCAAAAATCGTCGATATCATGGTGGACTCGACGATACTTTTTCTCGATTTCTTCTAGTTGTTTGAGAAAGTGAGGAGTTTTTATGCATTTCATACTTTCGAGAGAAAGAGTGCATCGAGTTCCTGAAGCTTCTTGCTATTTTCTACTTGTTTTCTGAGCTTTGCATCCTGCTTCCTCTCGATATATTCATTCATCACTTCTCGGATCACCGTCTGGAACTCACTATCATCAGCGAGATAGGTGTGGGGAGTATTGAGAGAAAACTGGATTTTTTTTGTAGATGTGGGAGTAGCTGTAGTCATGTGACGATTATAACTGAAATATTAGAAAATCAAATTCTATTCCCCATTTTTTCAAGTTACAAAAAACTCACCATTTTTAATGATGAGTATACTTTTCTATGGAAGGGGATTTATTTGAGTATTTTTTTTCAGGGCTCGACTCAGAGCACCATGCTGACCAGGGCGAGTACGACAGCGAATACGAGAGCAATCCAGAATCCATCCACTGAAAATCATGGGACGAATTTCGCTACGAGGAGTACCATGAGGACATTGATGATGAGTGAGACGAGTCCGAGTGTGAGGATATTGAGCGGGAGGGTCAGTATCTTCAGGAATGGTCAGATAGTACTATTCACTAGAGCGAGGACGACCGCAACGACGATGGCTGTCAGGTATCCATCGAGACGGACTCCGGGGATGAGATATGCCGCTATGGCTACTGCTATACCCGAGACGAGAATGTTGACGAGAATATTCATAAAGTAAGGGTTAGAAATCGAATACGTATTCTACTCTCTTCGCTTCTGAAGTAAAGGCGGATATATTATCGGTATTCTCTGCTATTTCTGAGGGGATAATTCTTCGAAATTCACCATCCATCCGATTCCATACTTATCCTTCCAGCTTCCATAATACGCTCACCAGAACATATCGGCAAGTGGCTGTTCGACAGTTCCACCTTCTGAGAGCTTCGAGAAAAGTTTCTCAGCTTCTTCACGAGAGTCAGGATGGAGGGAGATATAGACGTTATTCCCCTGATTCATGGTGAATCTCATCGATGCGGGAACATCAGTTCCCATGAGCTATTGTCCGCCGAGTATCGGAAGTGTGACGTGCATGACGAGATTTTTGTCCTCATCTGCGAGTGGAGGAATCCCTTCTACTGCAGGTATATCGCCGAAACGGTGGATCGGTCACTCGAATTCTCATCCGAATACGGAGTGGTAAAAATCGAAGGCTTCTTCTGTCTGGTTCGTGAAGTTCAAATATGTGGAAGTGGAGGACATAAGAAAAAAAGTGAAAAAATTAAAAGCGAAGAGTATTTCTTACTACCCCGACTCTTTTAGCGCGGATTCAGAGCATCATACTTGTCGATCTTTTGATACTACTCATACTGAGACTGTGGTGTATTTCTTAGATGTTCTTCAAAGATTGCCTTCAGTTGTTCATATCGTTCCTTCGTTCTTGCCTGTACTCCTCATGCACCTTCTAAAAGGTCTCCTCGGACTACTACTGCGCCTGTGCCAATAGTTGTTCCCTCGGGGAATTGTACTCGAGTGAGATCGATATCATCTCGACCAGGGATTTGATTCCAATAATGATTCGATCATGCATCGAAGAGAATATTTCCTCCCACGAGATCCTGTACGAGCAGGGCAGTAACTGCACATTGCCCAAGTGATGGATTTTTTTCTGACCATTTGTCTTGATCGGGAGGATAGCATGTTTTCTGAGACCAAGAAACCCGGATGGCGTCTCTCTGACTGTTCGCAAGGGATGTCATATTTAGAGTAGATGAAATGAGTATCTAAGGTTAAAGATTATGTGAAAGGAGAAATTCTCTAAGTTCGTTTACTGGACGAAGTTTACGAAAAAACTTCTCTATTCATGGATCGTCGAGACAAGCGTTAGGTACTGCATTTTCTCATGTGATAAATATCTGATCCCAACCAAATCAATTCTCTCATTCTGGCTTCTCTGCGACAACTCATTCGACTACTCATTCGAAAAACTGTATTGTCACACCATCAAAATATCCAAACATACAACGAGCGATCGCAGACCTATCTCTCCCATCGACGAGAGAAGCGAGTTTCTCGAGTCAAAGTTCAGCTACAAAATGCTTCACAAATGTTCCAGGTATTCTCCCGAGAATACAAAATTCAAAGGAGACATCATCGACTATAACTGGCTTACGAATTATATCGTATGCCTGTCGGACCTTATGCTCCACGACTTCTCTCAGATCGAGTGACTGTATCTCATCGAGATCGAGCCTGATATGTTCGATAGGCATCATGAGCAGTTTTCTCATGTATTCTACTTTTTTCTGATTCCCTGTGATGAAGGTGATAGATTTCATAGTTGATTATTGTTTCTTCCACCGCTCGAGTCTTGGGATCTGCCAGGCTGACATCTTCCGCATGAACCAGCCCATATTCTCAGCACGCATCGCACGATCGACGATCATCTGCATCTCTTCCAGGGTGCAATCTCCACCAAAAAACTCACCCTTCTCATAGCAGAGAGAGCAGTATTTTGTCGACTTTGTACCATTTTTTTCTGTTCCGCCTCATTTTGGATCTTTTTCGAGAGGTATTCCACAGGATTGGCATTGGACTTTTTTCAGAGACTTGATGGCACAGAAGAGATTTTTCATGAGGCAGAAATAAGAGAATAAAAAATATTATAACAGGCTCGCTTCCCGAAGAAAGCCCTTCACCGTCTCATCACTCGGAGGGTCGTCGATGAGGTATTCGACAACCTCGGTATAGTCTATATAGTCGAAATAGTGAAGTTGTTCACGAAAAAGCTTTGCATTGAAATTTCCAGCAAAAATTTCTTGTGTTTTCCCCGAAATATCATCGATCGTATAGTGATCTCGGAGGATGAAGTAGAGGTCGACATAATCCTTCCATTTGGCTCTCCGCCCCAGAGCATATGCCTTCATCGCGCCGAGCGTGAGGAGATCGGGTATCCGTATCCATCACTCGAAATCGACAGATGCAACGACGGGAAAAGGAAAATGAAAAAATGTCACCTTCACATCATTGATCAGACCAGTGACATTCCCGGGCTCGAATGCATAGCGTCTTTGCAATACACACTTACTCGCATCGAGGATCAGGGATATGTTTTTTGTGTCAAATTTTTTCCTGAGAAATAGGTCGAAGTCAATACTCTTCCGATGTCCAAGATGGAGCGCGATCGCAGTACCTCCGACCATGTAGAAGCTCCTTCTGCGAGCTTCTTTGAGGAGATGGAACAGTTCGATTTGTTCAAGGGTGAAGATTTCCTTATGAAGCATATTTGGCATAATAATCACTAAAAAATGATATCGTCTCTTCACGAAGATTCGTTCGAGGCATATATGCCCTGCGGATAAAAATATCTTTTATTGCAGATATTCCGAGTATTTTTTCAATCTTCTTGTATTCATCCCAGTCACCATAACAGAAAAACCTCTCCACGATCGCCTGATCGCTCATATTACCGAGTGTCTCGCGTGAGACATCCCAAAACATAGACTTGTGTTCGAGAGCGAATTTCTGGAGTTCGTTCATAGAGGGAATTATATGAATTGAAGCCTCTATAGTATACCGAAAGATCCTATATTTCAAGGGAAAATTCACCAACATATTATCCCAGCTTGGCACCGTTCGGAACATCTCGTTCAGGAATCGCGAGAATGACACTTCCATCTTCGCGGTAGAATCCTGTACAGAGGAATTCGCTCAGAAATGGTCATATCTGCTTCGGAGGGAAGTTCACGACGCCGACGATCTGCTTCCCCACGAGTTCATCTCGTGAGTAGTGGACAGTGATTTGGGCGCTCGATTGCCGCACTCCGATCTCCCCACCGAAATCGACCCAGAGCTTGTAGGCAGGCTTCCTCGCTTCAGGACAGTCCTCGACACGGATGATCGTCCCGACTCGGAGCTCGACTGCTTCGAAATCTGACCAAGAAATTGTGTTCATGAAATTATATTAGACTAACTTGTGTATCACTATGCTCAGTCATTCCGGGCTTGTCCCGGAATCTAGATTCCTGCCTACGCAGGAATGATAAAAAACAATGAAATGCAGGTTAGTACCCTATAGAATATGAATTTTACATATTTTTTCAATATTGTACTTTTATAAAAATAGTGAAAAATATATTTGACAAAGAAGAGAGAGAGAGAGTACATTTACAATGTCTTATAAATTTTATCCTCAATATGGAACAAGTAACACCAAGAAATCAATGAGATTGAATAGTTAATTACAGCATGTATTAAACCCCCACCTCTGGTGGGGGAGTACCTCTAGGTTCTACCGTTCCGACATTGCATAGAAAAAGGAGTTATGGTAAGATAG
>JAYVLL010000140.1:0-3101 GCA_043759495.1 Candidatus Altimarinota bacterium | reverse complement strand
TGCACTCGCATCCTATACGTCTCGTCTCCAGGCACTCCAGGCATACGGTATCTCTGAGACTTCACTCATCGCGATGAATAGTGAGCCTCGATCACTCGCGCAGATCAGTCGAGTACATCGTGAGCTCGTCATACAGTGAGAACACCACCTCATGATCGTATAGATACTCTCATCCCCCCTATTTCTCCTCATGCTCTTCTCGAAAAGAGTATTTTTTGTACACTTTATGTGTACATAGATGATGCTGGATATATTTCACTCGATACTATTCGATTTTGTCGAAATCTCTGGGTACGCGAGAGGATGCCTGATGGGAGAAAGAGTTGAAAAGAAAATAGAGAGGAGTAGTATGAGTATGTAATTTTCTATACTATGAGAGAAGCTCTAGAAACGTCTGACATGGGAAGTCTTTGACTAAATAAGGGAGATTGGGAAATAAGGAAATTTATTAATCCAACAATTTTAGAGAAGAGAGTTCAGGCAGGAGCGATGTTGGTAATTGGAGATGGGAAATTATTTGTTGGGGGTATTCCCTCATGAGATGTAGTTTTGTTTCAAGGTAGGGATAGAAAATGAACTGCTAGTTGAAGTGTTGCAGCTGTCCTTGCTTCTGGAGTTCAATTTCAGATTTGATTAATATTTAATTGATTAGTTAAAGGCTATGCATGAAGACCATCGTCATAATGAGAATTTATACCTAGAGCTATAAATAATACCTATAACTCTCTTCAAAATCAAGAATCAGCTTGGACTATATCAGAGGGCTCGAGCAGTGTTCCATGTATATCCCTTAACCTCTCTCACCCTCATAGGGTATCTTTAAGTAATCGAACTTTTCCCTTCTCTGTATTATTTATCACACTGACTATCTGGTTTCTTCATCGATCTTTTGCTATAAATACGAGTTCATCAGCAGCACTTAATCCATGTCGAAGAAGCACTGAGTTATTATCTTGTTCTGAACCTAGATGTACACTTGCGACTCCTATACTCGCAGTGAATGACAATTCTTTTCAGTTAACTTCCTTTGGTTTCGCAAGAGGGGGATGTCGTTTATTGAATTTATTTTCATACACTTCTCATTCTCAGTGTCTAACTCATCTACTTCATAAAAGAATATTATACCTTTGCCTCATCCTTTCTCGTCTATCGTATTCTCTTTTCTTTTTCTTAGTCATTTCCATATCTGCTCAAGAGAGTCAGATCCTGATTTTTCTAATTTCCCCTAAGAGTAACTCTGGAAGATTTCGCGTTACATCATTGACTGGATACATGCCAAGGAATTCTTCTCAACCGTATCGAAAGAATCGTACCTTATGTTGATGAAATCTCTTTTCTAAGTCCTGAAATACAACAGCAATTTCACGAAGTGCTTCATCTCACATATCATGTGAAAAAGTATCATTTATACTCTTAAAATGATCTGTATCGAGAATGAGCATAGCATATTCTCATTCTTCACTTCTAGATACTTCCGCGATAGAATCATTCAGTGCCATTCTATTTCAGAGTCATGTGAGTTGATCTTGTCTCGAATCTTTGAAGAGTTGTTTGTTCAGTTCTACTCTTGCAGCACTATCAGTATAATGTGAAACTTTTGAATCAAAGTCTTTTAAAAACTTAGCTACACTGCTTCTAAGTGATTTTACTAATCTGTGAACTACTGTATCTGGAACAGATCATTTCTTTAGATACAATTGTCCGAATCAGGCGATATCATGATGCTCAAAAGATCCATTTTCTCTTATATTTTGACCTATTATGAGTCTTTGTTGGTTTTTTGAATAGAAAATTTTCGCAAGGATTGCATCTGAAGATTGAGTTTCATCTCGAGATGCTATTAATGATTCATTAAGCTGAAAAGAACAACCATACTCTCTACAAATGTCTCGTATTCATCTGAATACCCCGTCTACAAGTTTGTCCTCTATAAATTCAACTATTTTTCCAGAATCCAATTGATTTTGATCAAACTGAGGAAACGATAAGGCATCATTCACCTTGGTTACAACCTTCAGTGATCTTTTTAAAGCGATACTATCTATCCTGAATCACCTTATTCGACCTTCATTAGGTTTTTCTTTTTCATCCATAATTATGAAATATTTATTATAAACTTTTACTTCCTCTCAGTTTACCGTATTCCCCTTCCCCTGTCAAAAAAACAAGCACAAAAAAAGGAAAAAATCCGAAAATTTCCCCTGCTCATCGAGATCAGCCAAAAAGAGATGATCCCCTTGCATTTTTTATTATTTCAGTATCCTCGTATGGCTCACACTCAGCGCTTACTATACGATATTTCTCATGAGTTTCAGACTCTCGAACATCCATGACTACAACCGATTCATCGCTATAGATCTCGGTTCGTATCGTGTACGCACATGTATCTACGAGATAGAGTCAGGACAGCTCATACTCCGGTGACGATCGAGCATCCGACAGAATCGCAAGAATTTCCTCGATGGGTCGATCACCGATCTCAGAGGAGTCGCAGAGACGATCGAACGATCGATCATCACTGCATCAGCCAAGCTCGATCATATCCCTGAGGATATCATCCTGACATTCTCCCCGGAAGTGACGATATATGACGCGGTCACGACACAGTATATCAGATCAGATCGAGAGAGCCCGATCACGATGGATGAGATCGACACGATGATAAAAAAGATCGAACATGAGTCCCTCATTCGTGCGAGAGAAAAATCGAAGAAACAATTCGGCATCATCCATGATGACATCCGACTCATATCGAGTACTCTCACCGCTATCTCGATCGATGGCAAGAAGGTCACCAATCCTCTCGGTTTCACAGGAACCAATATCCGCATCCGAGTGCTCAATGTCTATGCACCTGCCAGCGAGATCAATATCATGCGCTCTATCATCTCGAGCCTCGGAAAACGGATGATCTCAGTCGTCCCGACTCCCCTCCTCTTCTCGAAAGTGATCGAACAGACCGAGTATGCCCTCGGGAATAACATCTCACTCGATATCGGCTATATGCACACGACGATCGTCATCGAGTCGAAGAGCGAGATCCTCACCTTCGAGACATTTCCCTTCGGGACCAAGATGCTCATCGATATGCTCTCTGAGAA
>JAYVLL010000139.1:0-3141 GCA_043759495.1 Candidatus Altimarinota bacterium | reverse complement strand
GGGTCATACCCATCGATAATAGGAATAGCGCTCGGAGTATAGAGTGTTGCAATTGAAGCCTCTGGAGTATTTTCGGAGACAGGTCCATTGCACAGGGTATCGATTTTTTCTTCCTTCATACCTTTGTCATACTCAGTAAGCTTTACTGCCATGAGCGTCGATATTTTCTGATCTGCAGGTGTATCAGCAGTAGCGAGTTTTCCACTCGCTTTTGCGATCGTATAGGAGTAGATTCATTCGGGTTTTTTCCAGTCTTCTTTCGGGAGATCTTTCAGAGCAAATTCCATATATCACTTCCAGATGGTTGCAGCACAATTGAGTCCATCACACGTTCACTTCGTTTCCTTTCCGTCGACATTTCCTGCCCAGACGACAGTGGTGATCTGTGGAGTGAACCCGATCGTCCAGAGGTCACGGGGGAGGATCTTATCGCCTTTTTTATCCATGACTTTGTTCGATGTTCCTGTTTTTGCTGCCACTATCCTTCCGGGAATCGTGAGAGCATTTCTCCAGAAGGTCGATTCAGGACGAGCATCGTTATCCGAGAGGATCTTCGCGATGATATAGGAAGCCACAGGTGAGAAGACAGATTCTCATTGATTCGCGCTCGTATGTTCTTCGATAGCATTTCCATTCGAGTCCTCGATCTTATCGATAAAGTAGAGATCTCTCTTGATTCCAAGGTTTGCATAGACGCTGTACGCCTGCATGAGTTCTATCGGTGGAACTTCTGCTACTCATAGAGCGAGAGGTCAGCCATATGGATCTTTCTTTTGGTTTTTCAGTTCCTCTATTGTCTTGAGTGTTGTAATACCAAAACTCCTTACCATTTTCACGATCTCATCCTGTTGTCCAGCGAGGAAATACATCTTTCCAGCAGGGATATTGCGAGAGTAGCCGAGAGCGTTCTTCACCATCATGATGCCGTTGAATTTGCCATCATAGTTGCTCGGATGCCAGCTTCAGAACTTGGTATCGACATCCGCCACAGGACTCTCAGATCATATAGGATTCCTCGAAATCGCGAGACCATAGACAAATGGCTTGAAGCTCGAACCTGGTTGGAGTGACTTACTTGTCGCCATGTTGTTATTCCCTCCATTTTCTATATCGTTGTAGTCGGGTCATCCGACCATCGCGAGGAGTTTTCCGGTCTTATTATCCATACTGACGAGAGCAGCACTGGATGCTCCATACTGTTTCTTATTGATTTCTACTTGCTTTCGGAGAACCTCCTCTGCCTTATCCTGGAGCTTGGGATCGAGTGTTGTATAGACCTTGAGTCAAGAGGTGACATCGATATCTGTTCCGTATTTTGTTTCGAGGTATTCCTTCACATACATGACAAAATATGGATACTTGATCGTAGAGATATTTTTTCGGAATTCGAATTCGAGTCCGTCATAGACGATTTTCTTGAAAGTGGCACCATCGATCATCCCTTCCTCGAACATGCGACCCGCGACGAAGTCTTTTCGTCCGATGATGTATTCGAGTGCATAGTCTTCAGTGGATCCTGAGCTTTCGATGGTATCCTTGATGATGATGTCACCGAAAAATCCGAGCAGTTGGTCGTGCGTGATCGTGATGCATCCGTCACTATCGGGCCTATAGAGAGCGTCACGTGTATAGGCCGACTTCACTGAGCAGAGTCTGACATTCGTTCATTTTCCCTCTATGGTGAGACCACTGATATATGACTTGAACGGTGCATAGAACTGCTTGTATTCTCATTTCTTGTCTCCAGTATCGATCTCTATCGTCTTCGATGGATCACTCATCGGATAGACGTAGACTCTCCCCATGAGTCGATCTCGATGATTGTATGGAGAGTAGTATGTCGGTCACTTCGGGAGGGACGCGAGGATACTCGCTCAGAGTGGACCGACTTCTATCGCGCTTTTCCCGAAATACGTCTTGGACGCTTCTTCTATACCATTGGCATTATAGCCAAAAGAAAAGGCATTCAGGTACATTTCGAGGATTTTCTCTTTGCTGTATTGATTATTGAGCTTGTATGAGAGATAGGCTTCTTGTATTTTTCGTTTGAGAGAATATTCATTGGTGAGGATCGTATTTTTTATCAGTTGTTGCGAAATAGTAGAGGTTCCACTGATTTTCTGAGTTCTTCCGAGGAGATAGTTGGTACCAGCACGCCCGATACCGATGATGTCTACCCCAGGATTGGTAAAAAATGTCTTATCTTCGGTTGCTACGATGGCATCTTTGATATTTTGTGAGATTTTCACGTACTCTATGTACGTTCGCTTTCCATCCTTGTAGAGCGTATAGATCGGCTGATTATCCTTATCATAGATGATAGTGCTTTCTCGAAAGTAGTCTCCCCGCGCCAGTGACTCTATAGAGGGTATACTTCGCAAGAACACCATCCAGAATATAAAACCACCGATAACCGCCAATATCAAAAAAATACCAAACCACTTCAGTCATCTTTTTCACAATGATGAGCGGATTTTTTTATGGTGGATTGGAGAATATTTTTTCATAGTTCGAGGAGAGAGAGAGTGATCAGTATATAGAAAATATCTTAACTTCCAAAATCTTCCCATTCGCCAGCTCGAGGAAGGGAATCTGTAGGAGTGATGATGCCTGGCTTCACTGGAGTTGTCTGAACTGGGGGAGTATTTCATTCTTTTTTCGGAATTCATGTGCCAGTTTTTGGCAGAGGTTTTTCTCTCGTATTTCCTGTTCAGCGCTTCTCTTCTCAGGAGATAGTCGGACTGACGGATGTCGTGGGTATATAGTAGATCGGTGTGATGAATGAGAAATAATTCTTGATATCATCACCGATGACTATTTCGATCTTTGGTCCATCTGTGGAGATATATTCATTGTGTGTGACGATAGAATAGGGGATCGATTCTTCGAGATGCTTCAGTGCCTGGACAGTCGATCACTCTGGATCGATGCCTATCGGGAGATCCGGGAGCCAATAGATATTGATATGACTGAGTTCTATAGATCATGTCGCCGTGACGATCGGGTGACGAGTAGATATTTTGATACCGAGTTTCGAGAGGCTCATGGCGATATTTTGCGCGATTTTGAGATCTTTCTTCGCTGAGACGAGGATGATCTCATCATGCGAAGCTACGATATCTGGAAATCGGAAAATAATAT
>JAYVLL010000138.1:0-2972 GCA_043759495.1 Candidatus Altimarinota bacterium | reverse complement strand
AGGGAGAAGCTCCATCCAGAGCATTTCCAGGAGCAGATTTTTCCTATCCTCTTCTCTCTCGTCTCCTCTCAGAGTGTATGATCCCCTCAGGCCAGTATGATCGATACTACTCCGCCGGTTATCATCCTCGATCATGATGGCAAGTGGAAGGAATACTATGAACAGATACATGATAATGAATTCAATTGTTATGCTATGACCTGTAGTGTGAACCTCACAGCCGAACGATCATATGATAGAGAGTGATGAGCTCTCCGGTATATGTGGATGTATGATATGTCGGATCTCACGACGAGCCGTGATCCCTGAGTACGCAAATTCACTCGTGGAGATCACGATATCTGGCTCAGAGTCATCGATCAGAGTGGGAACTGGTCAGAAGTACACTATACCATCCATGTTCTCGGACAGCGGGAAAAAATAGAGAAGATCGCTGTCAAAAAACCGAAAGAATCCAAGAAAAAAACGATCTATACTGCGTCGATCAGTGAGCCGAAGAAGCCTGTCACCAGTATACGTATGGAATTTTTCTCACCTCCAGAGATAGATACTCAGGGGAAGACACAGACTGGATGAGAACATACCTATATCTGCTATTCCACGAAGCAGAGTTGTCAGATAAATCTCACACTCACAGGAAATACTCGAGCCTATGCCTATACGTGGGAACTCTCTGATGGAACGAAGATGGACGGGAAGAATCCGAAGGCATGGACACTCCCACTCTGAACGCATACCGTGACCCTGAGAGTATACAAAAAATGAGAAACAGCCGAGTACTATTCGCAACTCTATACGCTGAAAGCGATACAGAAAAAGGCCGTCACAAAAAAGAAAGTGAAAAAAAGTATCAAGAAGAAGAAAATCATACCGAAGAAAAAAAGTATCGATATCATTCCAGAAGCACATGCTATGAGTATTTCTGGAGAAGAGAGCAGAAATATGGCAGCGATTCCATTTCTCCTTGGACTCACCGCCTACGTGTATCGGAAGAGAAAATCATTTTTCCCATATGTGTAGAATATAACTATACCATATTTTTCTCCTGATCGAAAATGCTCACCTCCTCTATAGAGCCAGTGCTCTGTATACATTTTTCATACAGTGTGAGAGTCAATACTTTTTCTTTTGCATTCGTCAGGATTCGAGTAGAATACATTCCTATTCTTTCTTCTCACGTGCATCTGGTCGGTGTTTTTCTCTACAAATTATACCGCTTCCAAGGGCGGATACCATAGTCTCCTATGGATTCCGATCCGCTGTCATCTACGAGGGCAGTACCCGAGTAGATCTCATTGCACCCAGGGATAAAATAAGATTCATAACGGTTAAGAAAGATGCTAAAGATCTCCTATTCATTTGAATGGGGGTTTTTTTGAATCTTCTTTTGTCATTCTCGTTGAATGACAGGTTATCCAACAGTTTCAGTTTTTGCTTGACTCTGATCTTCTCCATCTTTTGTTGGATACTGGAAATTGATACTCGTGGTTTCACTTGTCTCCTGTATCTGCTGTTTCGATCGTGAGAAGAGTCACACGATCCGTATGAGGATATGGACTCAGGGGATATAGGTTCCGATATCAGAGCGAGCATAGCTCATCATATGGATGATCGGAAAGAGAAGGAGGAGGAGATAGGAACTCGTATTCCCCATGAGCAATACGATGCCGATACTACAGAGGGTGATGAGGAGTCCAGATATGATAAATACGCGAAAGTCACGGTATTTCTCGATCCACAGAGAGGGGATACAGAATATGTTCCAGATCGGCAGACCGATCAGTGATGGCGGCATGAAGTATTCCTGTGATGATACTCTCGGCTCACCCTTTCGCGAGAGCTCTCGGATATAGAGTGTATGATAGGTTTCACGATGTTCTCCACCGAATATGACTCGAGAGAACTCTCAGAGAAAACCGATACTCGCAAAAATATGCGCCTCTATCTCTTCATAGGTCGGTAGATATTCCATCAGTCGAGAGACGATGAGTTCTCATCGTATGAAGAGATTGACCGCGATAGCGAGGATGAAGAGGATCGAAGCGATCATCATGATATCGAGGAGGGGACCACCCAGTGTCGAGAATATCGAACTCAGTATCATGATGATCGCGAGAGTCGAACCGATGACTCTCCCCCGGATGATGAGAGGATGTGGATATCGTCTCGCCATATAGATACCGAGAAATGGTATCATGCTCGCGACGAGTCGGACCTTATCATCCTCATTCTCGATCGAGAGTGTATTCGATCGTCAGAGAAATATATGTCCCAGACTGAACTCTGTCTCATGCTCGGAAGTCTTTCCATGATAGGCTCAGTATGCTCACTGGAGGAGGAGGAGTATCGTTCCTCAGGATATGATCGAGAGGATGATCGAGTGGAGCTGTATACCCAGGAGAGAAATATCGAGAAACACGCGGATAAAGAGTATGTACACACAGTATATACTCAATGCAATACCCATGATGATGCTCGCCCTGAATGCGTGTGAACGTACGAATGGCTCACGCAGTGGAGTTCCTGATTTTGCGAGGAGAAAAAGCGGTCCGAGGAGGAAGTAGCTGATCATCGCATTGATGCGGGACTGTTCGTTCATGTCGGCGTGAATTAGTGTATTATCTCGAGTATAGCAGAAGAGGGAGAAAACTCCAAAAAAATCAAATCTATCCCATTTTTTTTACATAAAATTCCCTCTTTTCCAGCTCTTTCTTTTCTTTCGATGTCAGCTTCATATTATTCATGAGATCCATTATATCGGATATTTCTATTTTTAGCAAAAACTAGGATTGCTGACGAGTCGCACTATATGTGAGTACGAGAAGCAGTACCTGTGTCACGAGTGTCACCCATGCAGATCCGATGAAGGAATAGTGCGGGATGAATATGAGATTTCATACGATATTCAGCAGCGCTACGAACGCATTTATATACATCATCTTCCGCTGTTCTCCCTTCGCGATGAGGATATA
>JAYVLL010000137.1:0-8508 GCA_043759495.1 Candidatus Altimarinota bacterium | reverse complement strand
GGAGTTCTCGTGAATCTGAATGCACCGATCGATTATGATACATGTTTTCTGATTGGTGAGGCATTTGGTATCACGATCACCAAGGAAATCTCTGAGAATGCATCTGTCTCTGATCTCATGGATGGAAATATCAAGGATCTCATCAGTGAGGACGAGCCATCTCGACTCATCGAACGTTCGCCGATCATCTCGGTGATGGGGCATGTCGATCATGGAAAGACATCGATCCTCGACTATATCAGAAAGACGACCGTCGCTACCGGAGAAGCAGGAGGGATCACTCAGAAAATCGGTGCCTACCAGACGAAGAGAGGAGATAAAAAAATCACCTTTCTCGATACTCCAGGACATGAGGCCTTCACGATCATGCGTGCTCGAGGAGCGAAGCTCACCGATATTGCGGTCATCGTCATCGCAGCCGATGAGGGGATGAAGCCGCAGACGATCGAATCGATCAACCATGCGAAGGCAGCAGAAGTGCCGGTGATCGTCGCCGTGAACAAGATGGATAAGCCAGGAGCCAATCTCGATCTCATCCGAGGTCAGCTCGCTGAGCACGGTCTCCAGCCAGAAGATTGGGGGGGGACGACAGTCGTTGTGCCAGTATCTGCCCATACAGGACTCGGTATCGAGGATCTCCTCGACATGATCCTCCTGCAGTCAGAGATGCTCGAGCTCAGAGCCAATCCCGATCGTGGCGCTGTAGCGACGGTGATCGAGGCACATCTCGATCAGAAGCTCGGTTCCGTCGCGACTATCCTCATCAATACTGGAACCATCAGAAAATGAGATAATATCGTCTGTGCCTGAGCCTATGGAAAAGTGAGAACCCTGAAGGACTACAAGGGCAAAAATCTCGAAGAAGCATGACCATCAGTTCCAGTCCAGATCACAGGACTCTCAGCAGTCGTCGAATGAGGAGATATCCTCCAGGTGGTCTCGACTCCAGAGCTCGCGACGAGTCGATCGAAAGAATACCTCCTCGCGAAAAATACGAAATCGATCCATGCCTTCGAGTGAGCCTCACTCGGTATGCTCATGTCTCGACTGAAGTCTGGAGCACTCAAGCAACTCAAGATCGTTCTGAAGGCTGATGCGAATGGTTCCCTCGAAGCACTGAAGGCATCCCTCTCGAAACTCTCGACTCCAGAAACGCAAGTGACGTTTATCCATGCGGCAGTCGGCGATATCAATCAGTCAGACGTCATGATGGCAGGGACTTCTCAGGCTCTCCTTATTGCCTATAATGTCGGACTCCTCCCAGCCGCGAAGTCAGCACTCTCTCAGTCGAAGATCGAATTTATCGATAAGAAGGTCATCTACCATGTCCTCGAGAAGGTTGAAGCGATTATCACCGGTATGATCGATATCAGGTTTGATGAGCTCGAGCTCGGTATCGCGAAGGTGAAGGCGATATTTTTCACAGGGAAAAATAATGGCATGATGATCGTCGGTCTCTGAGTCGAGTCAGGCAAGATCGAGAATCGTTCGAAAGTCCGTGTCGTCCGTGAAGAACGAAAGGCAGGATCTGGAGAAGTTTCGAATCTGAAGATGGGGCCACTCGATGTCATCGAGGCCCTCGAAGGAGAAGAGTGTGGGATCAATTTCAAGGGAGATGTGAAGATAGAAATCGGGGATACACTCGAGTTCTATAAGATGGTACAACGAAAGTAGGAGATAGTGGATAGGGATAGTGGATAGAGAGAGGACAAGCACCAGACAATTCATATTCCACGAGGATAGAAATCAGAAAATCTTTAGTACACTATAGATTTTCATACGAAAAACTTTACTTCGATAAAGATTTTCGTATATAGTTTAATCACTCAATGTATGTCAAAAAAATTAACAGAATCATCATATGATTGGGAACTCTATACTCAGCTGATTAGTTTCATGAATGAAGCTGTATGGGTCTGAGATGAACATGAGAAGACCGTCTATGCGAACCCGAAGTTCTGTGAGATTATGGAGTATTCTCTCGATGAGATGATCGGAAGAGAATCGTATGAGTTCTGGGATTCAGAAAGCTCGAATACTGTCAAAAAAACAAATCAAAATGAGAGAAAATCAGGAAGAGCCTCGAGTTATGAAGGTACTCTCCTCACGAAATCTGGAAAACTTGTTCCTGTCCTCCTGAGTGGCGCCCCACTTCCAAATAAAGGTACGGTCTGAATCATGACAGATCTCAGAGATATCAAAAAGAAGGAAAAATCTGAACGTATCCTCTCTCAGGCAGTAGAGCAGGCAGGTGATGGTATTCTGCTGTTGAATTCTGATGGAGTTATCCTCTCATGGAATCGATGAGCATGACAGATCTTCGGATATAAGTCCGATGAAGTAGAGGGAAGGGAGATAGGATTTATTTTCCCGACAGTGAGTCAGGCGATGATGGCGACTATCCATACAGAGAAATTCGAATCGATAGAACTCTCAGTGCCGAGTAAGGATGAGTGACAGAGAGTAGTGAATGTCTCGATCTCACCGGTGCATGAGAAATGAGCAGGACATGACACCATATTTCTCTGTATCGTTCGAGATATCACTCTCCAGAAAAAGGCAGATATAGAACTCGCGGTACGATATCAGAAAATCAAGGACGCCTATGAGTGGCTCGGACAGGTTCAGCGTCAGAATGACTATATCAGTGATCTGATCCAGATAGTCACACATGGATACGATCCGAAAAAGATCCTCCATACTGTGATCAACTGACTCAAGATCATCAGTAGATCAGATGCATGTCTGATCAGGATACTCGATCCTGAGACACAGGAGCTCGTGATGAAGGCACATTTTGGCTTCGAGAGCGATATGCGGAGCTTCAAATCAATACCATTTCTCTGAAGCTGGACGGAACAAACAATACTCACAGGTGCTCCCTATCAGATTATGGATCTGGCTACAGAGAGACACTCTCCCATGGTTAGGCAACTTCTCTCGGAACATTTTTCATCCGCAGTAACTGTGATACTGAATTCAAGATTGGGATGTGTCGGATCTATCACATTCCTCATGAAGTCTTGATCGAACCTCGACTTCTATGAGAATGAATTCCTACAACGATATATCAAGCTTGTTGAGATAGTGATGAATAGTCTCGAGGTCTAATCAAGACGATCTCATCATTTGTAATTACCCCATTTAGGGTATTACTTTCTGCTTGAATTCCTTCATGGGCGTGATCAGGAAATTCGATTATGAAATAATCCCCATAGCGTCTGCGCGTGTCACTCTGCATTATATCCATTTTGTAAGATTGTATGAATTGTCTGTGTTATGCTTTTCCGTGTTTTATCTAGAGTTGGTTCTCTTTGGATTCATTTTAGAATAAGATGCGTAATGATCTTCACGACCATGCCGATATGATTTCCATCTCTAGAGGCAGTATCGATAATACCATGGATATACTCATCAAATAGCTCAGGTCCGATATGTTGTCGAACTTCATCTATAAGGGTATTTAAGTGTGGATCATACGCAGCGATCAATATATCATCGTCAGATCTACTCAATGAAACGAGACAACATCCTTCACCGAGATGATCTAATAGAGATGCACTAATCTTCTCATCTCTACTAGGATTTTCCTGATCTTTCTTTTGGATTATGAGTGACTGTATCTCAGGAGGATTTACAGAATAATCCATATTGATCCACACCTGTAGGGTACTATTTGTCAGGAGAGATCTCATCTTATCTGGATCGAGTCGAATATATCTGGAATATGATTGGCACATACCATCCGTTATATAGACTCACCCTTGATCCAGGATGTTCGCAGTTGCAGTGAGTCAGCCATAGAATGCATCATCATCCTGATGTGATTCGGATTTTTTTGCGAGGATAAAATCAAATCTCTTTCGAACATATACGGACTCTATATATTGAAAATTACACCAAGTGAAGTGAAATGGAAAACATCCATACATGAGAAGATGAGATACATTAAGTCTCCCACCTGAGCCACTGAGCCCACGGAAGAATCAATGTATGACTGCATCGGAAATCTCACTATCACGTAGTTCTTGTATAACATTCCCTAGAAAAACCAAACTTCTGACTCACTCGAATTCACCATGCGTCAATACCTGAGCAAGTTTTCAAGATTTTCGAGCCTGCTTGATCTCTCTGAGTATCTGAGATTGGATAGTGGCGAGATCTTGTTGATCGAGAGTCATATCATCAGGCTTAACATTGATTCATCAGTATTGATTGGCATATTCTCGACGATATTTCTTCTGCAGTGCCTCGACAAGATATGAGGCAATATAGAGGCGAATATTGGTCTTGGAACTCAGGGATGGTATCATGCGTGCTATTTCTCTCGAAAAAATAGGGAGCATATCTGCATAGAGACAATCTCAGTTTCATACAGTTTCCCATTTTTGAGTATTACTACCTGAGAGATTTCGCCATGATCCATTATTATTCCCGGCTCATTTGATGAGTAGAGAGTGTGATCATACAACATCTGCAGTAAAATAACTATCACGAAAGTCCCAGATTCCTGTCTCACCAAATCCAAGAGCTTGAGATAAATAGGCACTTCACACTGACCAATCGAGCGCCAGATTTGGCTTAATAAGTCCTTTATTATTTAGGAAAGCACAACAACGTAATGCCAATGCGTGACATTTTTGTGTATCGAGACATCTCTGGTATTCAGAAAAATTTTTAATGTTTGCTTGTTGCAGTAGAGTATATAGCCTACTAAAGCACTCAATTTTCATGATATCTTCGAATCATAGTGATTTTTGTGCACTTTCGGGAGATATGTCAGGAAGTACTCTTTTTTGGTTCACGTTTTTTATACGAATAGCAGGAAATGAATGCATTAAATGAATATGGCATCCTTTGTCAACTTTTTCTTACCATCATCTCATGAGAACCTTCTCTGAAAAGACTCTCATGACTACAAAATTGATTCACTCAAACACCCAATATATACCGTTCTGTCGCTTCTGTGCAGAGAAGCAATGTTTTCTCAAAAAATCATTTGCATTATCTACCCAATTTTATATACTACACGAGCTTTTTTTGTACGTTCACCTTAGCTTGTTCGATCCTTATGCCAAAAGATGATAAAATCGAAGTCGAAGGAAAAGTGCTCAAGGCACTTCCAGGAGCGATATTTGAAGTAGAGCTTCCAGAAGCCTTCTCGAATATGGTCATCCGAGCATATGTGAGCGGAAAGATGCAGAAAAATCTCATCCGACTGATTCCTGGTGATACTGTCCTCGTAGAGCTCACACCATATGATCTCACCCGTGGTCGTATCGTCTTCCGAAAGCCGAATGCAAATGCCCCACAACGTTCCCCGCAGAACAACAATCGACGATAATCGAAATATTTCGAGAAATCAAGGAATGAGAATTATAGTATCATTCCTCATTCAGAGTAATACACCTATCCATTTCTAATCTTTTCTCTCATGAAAGTCCGCCCATCAGTCAAAAAAATCTGTGAAAAATGCGTCGTTATCCGCAGAAAGTGAGTTGTCCGTGTGATCTGTCAGGAACCAAAACATAAACAACGTCAGGGGTAAATAAGAGCATAGGCATAGTGCATACACATAGCACAGAGCTATTTCCTCTAAAAACTAAATTCTAAAAACTAAATTCTATTCTTATGGCACGTATCGCTTGAGTCAATCTCCCAGACGGGAAACATGCAGATATATCGATGATGTATCTCTATGGTGTCGGTCGATCACTCGCTCAGAAGATCCTCACGAAGGTCGGGATCGCTCATAATAAAAAAATGGGTACTCTCACTGAAGCTGAGCTCGATATGATCCGAGAAGAGCTCAAGCTCATCGTGATCGAGGGTGATCTCAGACGAGAAGTCGCGACCAATATCAAGCGTCTCCAAGAGATCGGTTCATACCGAGGATCTCGACACAAGAAGCGTCTTCCAGTCAGAGGTCAGCGCACCAAGACCAATGCTCGTACTCGAAAAGGAAAGGCGGTGACTATCCAGAATAAGAAAAAATAGTAGATTTGGATACCAACACACCAACCTACCAATATACTAACCAACTATCTATGGCAAAAGCTACTCTCCGTCGCTCGAAAAAAACCCGAAAGAATGTCCCAGAGGCAATCGTATCGATCACTGCGACACTCAATAATACTCACGTCGTCGTCTCAGACCTCGCAGGTCAGGTACTTACCTGGTCTACAGGTGGAACAGCAGGATTCAAGTGAGCACGTGAAGCGACTCCGTATGCAGCACAGATCACGAGTGAACAGGCTGCAACGAAGGCAAAGACACTCCACAATGTAGAAAAAGCTTCTGTCTATGTGAAGGGTATTGGTGCTGGTCGTGAGCAGGCAATCCGTGGTATCATCAACTCAGGAATCGAGCTCACTGCTATCTACGATATCACTCCCGTTCCACACAATGGATGCCGAAAGAGAAAAGCTCGAAAACTCTAGTATCAGTTCTCAGATGCTGAATATATCGACTACGAATAGATATATTCCATTCCTGACATTCGTAATTCCACTATTGATTCATTAAATAACTACTCTATGAGATACACTGGACCAAAAATGAAACTCTGCCGCCGAGAAGGATATAACCTTTTCTGAGTCGAGAAATATAATCTCGAGAACAACAATCGCCGAGTCAAGCGTGCACCAAAGATGTCAGAATTTGGAGTACAGCTCCGAAAGAAGCAGGCAGCAAAACGCCAATTTGCTCTCTCAGAGAAGCAATTCGCTCGCTACTATCAGAAGGCCGTCAAGACCAATGACGTCACTGGTGACTCGATGCTTCGACTCCTCGAGACGCGATTCGATACAGTGGTTCTCAGAGCCAATTTTGCTCGTACGATCATGCAGGCTCGCCAGTGTGTCGGACATGCTCACTTCCTCGTGAATGGAAAAAAGCTCAATATCCCTTCGTATGCAGTTCGTATCGGTGATGTCATCACGATCAAGGAACGTATGAAAGAATCGACACTCTATAAGTCCCTCGTCGAGGAGTTCCAGGCTTTCTCAACCAAGAACGCTACCGCTCAGATCACTACAGCAAAATGGCTCACTGTCGATCCAAAGAATCTCTCGATCACGATCACAGCATTTCCTGAAAGTGGTGATTTCGACCAGATGATCGACGTCCAGCGTATCATCGAGTTCTACTCAAAATAATATACACCACCTAGTATCCGCTATAGAATCTCTTTTTAGCTCTTCACCACACATCGGATTATGCACATCATCCATAATACAATCGGAGTTCCAAAGATTCGTCGTGAAGTAGTCTCTGCTACCGAAGAAAAATTTATCATCGAACCACTTCCACGAGGATATGGCGTCACTCTCTGAAACTCACTCCGAAGAGTCATGCTCTCATCGATCCCAGGAGCACGAGTCACAGGTATCAAGATCGCAGGTGTCTCTCATGAATATATGTCTCTTCCCGGTGTCCGTGAATCCGTCCTCGATATGATGCTCAATATCAAATCTCTCGTGATCGCCAAGGAATCTATGGATGTCGAATGGCTCACTCTCACGAAGAAGAAGGCTGGTATCGTCTCAGGCGCTGATATCAAGTGTCCAGGTGGAGTAGAGGTACTCAATCCTGACTGCTACATCACGACGATCGATGCTGGATTCGAGATCTCTATGCAGATTCGAGTCGAGAGAAATGTCGGATACGTCTCTATAGAAGACCTCAAAAAGAGAGAAGATGATATCGAAGTCCTCGTACTCGATGCGAATTTCTCTCCAGTGCTCAACGTGAAGTATGAGCTCAATACGACGCGATATGGTGATATCACTGAACTCGATTCACTCGAGATGATCGTATCGACGAACGGTATCATGTCCCCATCTGATGTCATGCGATTCTCGGCACGTATGCTCGAGTCCTACTTCACACTCTTCAACGAAGAGAAGCTCCAAGTCGGAGGAGAATTCATCTCTGATATACGAGAAGTGATCGAGAAAGAAAAACAGGAAGTGAAGGCAGACCTCGAGAAGGAAACATACACTCCGATCGAGATCATGGGACTCTCTCCTCGTACACTCAACGCTCTCGTCAATGGTGACATCCTCTCGATCGAACAGCTCACGAAATGTACAGAAGCAAAACTCTCTTCGATCAAATGATTCGGAAAGAAGGCAATGACTGAAGTGAGAGATGCTCTCAGAGCACGCGGTCTGAAACTCCTCGGAGATGACTAATAGATCTTCAATTTCTCAATATATCAATTACGAATATTTTGAGAAAGAAAATAATTCCAGTATTCGTAATTCAACCATTGAACTATTAAATAATTATACCTATGCGACACCGAGTCAAGAAACATCTCCACCTGAGCGGAATGGATAAAGCACAGAGAAAGTCTGCTGTTCGAAACCTCCTCACAGGTCTTTTTACTCACCAGAGTATCCAGACGACTGAGAAGCGAGCACTCGCTATCGAGCCGATCGCACACCGCCTGATCGAAGTTGCGAACTCAGATCACTCAGAGTACAACAAGATCCGCATGATCGG
>JAYVLL010000136.1:0-2400 GCA_043759495.1 Candidatus Altimarinota bacterium | reverse complement strand
AATTCGATGTCGAGTATTTTACTCAGCCTGAACCGATCGATTCGATATCCGCACTTCATTCAGATGATGAAAAGATCGTAGCTATTGATCCTGATTTTTATGACTGGAAAGTCACTCGAGAAAATCTCGAAAAGATGAAAAATGTGAAAGCCATAGCTCTCGCTACTACATCATTTCATTATATCGATACAGAATACCTGAAAGAGAAAAATATCCCACTTATGAATCTGAGAGGTTTTTCGACGAATGCCGTTGCAGAACAAGCCATAGCACTCGCATTTTCAATTGCCCGTAGGTTTCCTCTCGTCATCCAAAATGATTGGAAGATAGATTTCGAAAAATATAGGGGAATAGAACTCTCTGGTAAGAAAGCTGGAGTTATCGGACTAGGAAAGATAGGTCGATGTATCGCAGAGATGACTCAAGCATTCGGCATGAATACTGCTTATTGGTCGAGATCATCACGAGACGAACGATTTGAATATCTAGAATTGAATAATCTCATAGAAGAGTCAGATCTTCTATTTCTCACATTTGCTCAAAATGATGAAACTGATAAACTTTTTAACAAAGAACTTTTACAAAAGCTGAAAAAAAGAGCATTGATTATATCGATTGCTCATATAGACCATTCTCCTTTTGTTGCTCTTGCGGAAGCATGAAAAATATGAGGATTTGCTTGTGATGACCCAATCGAGAATAGAAAAGATCTTCACTGAAATATCATGCCATGAGCAAAAGTTTGATGGTGTACAGATGAGTGCTTCCAGAGAAATGGGGAACAATGGATAGGGGCTATTATGAATGCGAAAAACTGAGAATTCCCTAACCGAGTAAACTAAAATATGATATTCGAGTACTGGCGTGAAACCATCGCTTTCATCTCTATTGCCCTCGGAGCGTATTGATACTATTCCTATATTCAGTGAATTATTACATGAAAAAATATTCCTCATATCTTCTCCTGGGGAATATGGTGACTGACTACTTCGATAGCTTTTTTTGCACAACTGTCAGCATGATGATGATTCGGAAGTGCCATGCTCTGATTCAGTGCATTCCTTTCATTTGTGATAATGTTTCTTGCCTTTCGATATTGAAAAAGTTCTATAGACAGGACTGATTGGTATTCTCTGATTATAGCGATGTTTGCGATATGATTTTGGATTGTTACCAAGAATCCATTCTATGCTTCACTCTTCGCGATGCTCGCAGATTTGCTCGGATTTATACCAACATTTCGAAAGACTTGGCGACATCCGCAGGATGAACCGATGAATTATTATCATCTTTCGAATATACGACATATACTCGGACTTCTATCACTTTCGAACTATAACTGGACGACGATGATATTTTCGGGATCGATAGTCATTACGAACACGCTCTTGATAATTATCCATACTATTCGTAAGCAAAAATAATATGACAACTTCTCTCCGCATCTTCTCGCTCAATACCGAATATGGGAAATATAGCGATATATTTATCCCCTATATCGAGAGCATTCGAGATGATTTCGATGTATTCTGTTTCCAGGAATGTCCGAACAATGCTCGGGATACTACAGTTTTCGAACCCGAACATGATCCCCATCTATTCGAGAAATTCACACAAGTACTTCCAGAGTTCAGATCGTATTATAGTGAATTCGTCAGTGAGAGTTTCGGAATAGCGACGTTTGTTCGTGGTGACCTCAGGCAAAAGCCCCGATGAGAAACCTATATATTCCGAGATTCGAGAGAATCATTCCTCGATCGATGAAAGTGGAATAGTGCGACGAAGGCTATGAACGTAATGGTCGGTGGTATCGATATCGTGAATCTCCATGGTGCATGGCAACCAGGAACCAAGAAGCGAGACACTCCAGAGCGTATACTCCAGTCAGAAATACTCAGACAATTCACAAAGTGACGAGAAGAGAAAACTGTATTGATCTGAGATTTCAATCTCATGCCTGATACGCAATCAATGAGAATCCTCGAGAAGAAATATACAAACCTCATCACGAAATATGGTATCACGAATACGCGCACAGCCGTATTCACGAAGCCCCGTGCCTATGCTGATTATGCATGTGTCGGGAAGGATATCTCTGTACAAGATTTTGGAGTCCATCTCGAACCGATTTTCTCAGATCATGGCTTCATGACACTTTTTATTCATTATTCATAACTTTCTTATGCGCTTCCTTTTGCTTATAACCGCTATCTTGACTATAGGATTCACCTCACTCGTGAGTATGCCAGGTTCTCCCTACCTTATCGGAGGTATGACACAGGCAGATATCTCGAATATGTTTCCGACGTCGATTACTCCTGCAGGCATTACTTTTTCCATCTGGGGAGTTATCTATATCGGATGGATCATTGCGGGTATCTATATCGCATTTTTCAGTAA
>JAYVLL010000135.1:0-6555 GCA_043759495.1 Candidatus Altimarinota bacterium | reverse complement strand
AGTATAATTCTCTGAGTGAGAGAGAGACCAGTAGAGAGGATTCCTATATCCAATAATATCAAGAGGTACGGGCTTCCCGCTTCTATCATTCTGGAGTGTTCCCATATATCCATAGTGATTCTGGAGATACTCGAGGAGATAGTATCGAGCCTCAATGCTCTCATTAGAAAGAGATCACTCTGAAAGCCATGGATATTCTTTCTTCGCTTTCTCCAGATTGACCTGAGATTTCTGATGGTATTCGAAATGATACATGAATGGGATACGATTATACCATCGCTTTAAGTGCCTTATAATCCGTCTTCCCTGTCCCAAGCACCGGTATGATTTCAATTTTCTCTACACGAGCGATCTTTACGAGGTTCGAGGCTCCATGCGTATGGATGTAGTCGTTGAGTATCTCAGCCGAGATATCGAACGTCGTGAATGCCACAATCGTAACAGTTCCATTCTCTTCTCGTGCCTCGATCGCGAGAGTAGTGAGTTCAGGATTTCCGTATTTTTCGAGGAGGATCGATTCGATAAATGGAAGTGATATCATCTCACCTGCTATCTTCACGAATCGTTTCAGTCGACCCGTGATATAGAGATACCCATCTGTATCTACATATCCGAGATCACCAGTCTTGTACCACTTCTTTCCATCGAATGCATCGAATGGACTTTCGAGCGCATCATCGAGGTATCCTGCGAAGATACTCGAACCCGCAACATAGATCATTCCCTGTTTACCCACTGGCATATCATGCGTATTATCCAGAGAACGGATAAAGTAAGAGACGTGAGGAAGGAATTTTCCAGCACTTCACTTTTTCTGAAGTTCCAGTGGATTCACCGTCACGATCGGAGAACATTCTGTGATACCATATCACTCGAGGATAACTCCACTTGGACACTTTTCTCGAAAGAGCGAAAATACATCATCTCCACACTTCTCAGCACCGACGAAGGCATATCGAAATGATGAGAGGCATGTATTTGTATTGTGTGAGAGTATCATACGGAGAAATGTCGGAGTGGCAGATACGATACTCGCCCTGGTATGCTCGAGGATTTTTCCTATTGTCCGTGCATCTCCTGGATCTGGAGTATAAGCGACCTGGAGTGGTGCGATAAGTGGAAAAATGGTGTTGATCGTGAATCCAAAACTATGAAATGGTGGGAGAAAACCAAGAAGAGTCTCATATTTCTGGAACGGTACCAGCTGGAGTGCTCCCTCAATATCTGCGAGGATATTCTCATGGGAGAGGAGGATCGCTTTTGGTAGAGATTCACTTCAAGAGGTAAAGAGCATGACAGCATCATCGCGTTTTCATGGCAGGAAAAAAATGGTCTTCTTGATCACTGCAATAAGCTTTGTCATGAGTGAGATATCACGGATGATATCTTCGATAAATATCATTTTTGACTCAAACGAAGCGAGCCATGGTGATCCTATCTTCTCATAGAATTTCTGACTCGTGAGTATCGTCTCGAGACCTGCGAACTGCATACAGTGGGCAAATGATTTCTCACCGACTGTCCAGTTCAGCATGACGGGAAGCTTCCCTGAGAGATAGGTTCATACGAGCAGGAGTGATGTTCCAGAGAGTGCCGGGAGCATGATACCCATCTTCTCTCACTTCATCTTTCTCAGGTATTCTCCGATGACATAACTGCGTAGGAGAAATGTATCTCTCGTCATCATGCCAGTGAGAGCATCATAGATAAATGGTTTTCATTTTTCACGACGGAAATTCTCCTTCATCTTTGTGAGGAGTGTATCTCCTGGTTGATAGGAGATGTTGATTTTTCCATCTTCTCGAGAGAGAAATGCTCCTTCTGGAAGCTTCTCTTCTCCCTCGAGTTTCCCTATAGCCATGGCAGCGAGATCTCAGAGGGTCTTGATACTTCCGATCGGAGGATTCGATGCTGTCGGGAAGAGTGACTGGATCGCTGACTTGAATTCTGCCATATCGAGAGAGTCTGCATGCAGATCAAGTATGAGGTTCGTCGTGAATGTGAGGATCGCTGGATCTATCTTCTTCATACTCGCAATCTTCGATCGTACAGCATCGACGATCTCACTGGGAATATCTCACTCTAGGATATCATTCGTGGCACTGATCTCTGAGAGGGATCCTTCTATGGCTTGTGGTTCCTCTTTTCACGCTGTATCATCATGATAGAGGTAGTGTGGGATGAATCTACAGACCTCTTCTCCTCACTCATTGTAGAAGTCTTGGAGTTTCTGATTGAAGGCATCGAGTCCGAGGGAATGCCATTTCCGGAGCTCATCGGTCATATCGAAAAATTCGATCGAGACATCCCTCTTCGGTACAAAGAATATGAAGTTCACGAGAATATGCCAACATGAGTGCAGGAGTACTGTGCTCAGATTTGGTGATCTGCCTGTATACGCTTTTCCCCACATGCTTCCCCAGAGTCACTTCGTACGAGCGATGATGATCCGCGTATCTGTCTCGAGGAGTCGCACGACCTCATAGGCCATTTTCTTGCCTACTATATGTTCAAATGGCTGTACATAGATATGTCATGATGGATAGATCAATAGGTTCTGTTGGTTTTTCAGAGCCATTTCTACGCCATGGAATGCTTGCTTCACGTCCTCGATACTCCCTCATTTTGCCATATCTCATACGGGGACGGTGCGAAGCGCTCGGATGATCGGTCAGAGTCCTGGTGTATGGAAATAGGTCTCGGTCATGAGGGGTGAGAGGATTTTCTTCTTCGCGATGAACGAGATGAGTATCATCGGATCGACCAGTGCTGGGTGATTCGGGAGGACGATGGCTGGTGTATCAGTATCAAAGAGAGAGAAATTTTTCATCGTGATCCGATATCGAAGCGAGAGGATCGAGCGTACCAGTGCGAGGAAGAGTGAGAGCATACGATCGAGGGATGAGGGAATAGTCAGGAGACGAGTTTCGAGATATCTGGGATTATCGTTTTTTCATATATATCAGGAGGATGATACTGAGAGTCAGTATCAGATTCGAGAAGATCAACAATCATATATCTCCGGTCTGGAGAGAAGCCAATCGGAATATAAATCCATTCTCATGGAGAAATCCCTGCATGATCGGAAGCGAGATCTTTTCGAGGAACAATATCGAGAGAAAAGCAATAACTGATGAGAGGAGGAGTATCGCTATCGGTTCGATGAGAATCAAGAGAAATCTTCATACACGACCGATATAATAGAGTCGAGCGAGTTCGAATACGGAGCTCTTTTCTCGAAAGTATCAGAGAAAGAGGAGTATGAGAAGTCAGACGATCGATGAGAGCATGATGCTTCATATGACGATCACTATCTGTGCGATTTTCTGGAACGATTTCGTCTCTTCTTGGATAGTATCATAATCGAAGTGAAGTATCAAATCCTGATATCGTTTCTCTATGAGAGTCCGATCGCTCAAGGTACGGAGTCGTATCACGATACGATACGGCTGGCTGACAGTATAGCCGATTCGTTTCATCGCACTGAGTGCGACACGATGCGGTACGATGATACCAAATCCTGGAAAATCTGGATCGATCTGATCGATCTGTGCACTATATGTACTCCTCTCGGCTCCTGAGAGAGAGAAGAGCTTCGATACTCAGAACTGGAGCTGTACATCTTTTCCGAGTATATCCGCCTCTTCAAATCGAGGAAAAAATGGGTGACTACCAGATAATTGTATGTTGTAATAGTCGAGCATCGATCTCGATATACCGATACCCTTCAGTATATCTTCTCTCGTTTCGAGGGAAAATACAGGCACATCGACCATGAGTCAGAACTGGAAAATACGAAATGTACCCAAAACTGGCACATCGATAAAACGAAATATCTTGTAGCTCGAAATATCTGGGTCATTTCTGATTTTCTCCACTATATCTGGAGAGATTCATCAGATATCACGATCGAGTAACTGGAGTATATTTGCAGATTGTGTTATTGTAACCCTATTTTCTTCTATACCCCTGAGTGTATAGTATGATACTCATTCGACGATATTTTGATATGAGAAAAATAGGATACAGAGGATAATAGAACTGAGAATAGATGAACATACAATACCTATATTCCTGGGCCATGCAGCAGAGAATGTGTGGATGAGAAAACGATACATGGTATTATATGGATTGTGAGGGATTACCCGATGAGAAGAGGATCCTTCTCTGGTACTCTGGAAATATTTCTGGCGTATGAGTCGCGACAAATACCGTAGCCTCACGTGATATGCTGTATTTCGCGAGAAAGGTTCTGCATATATCTGAAAGTCTCGAATCGAGATGAGAACAGGGTTCATCGAGAAATACAATAGTCGGTTCATATGCCAACATCCGTACGAGATTCACCCGTTCCCTCTCTCCACTCGATAGAGAAGATACGGGGTGATCCAGTATATCATCGATCTCAAAAGTCTCTACCAACTCATCGAAAAAATCTCTCTGATAGGTATATCATCAGAATAGCGCTGGAAAGAGTATATTGTCTCTTGCAGTGTTCTTTTCGAAAAAAAGTCCATCCGTGGAACAGGATCCTATACGGTTCTTGCTCAAAAGAGCAAAATCCACTTCTCTCGTGCTACAATTGCCTGTATCTGTATGGTACAGTATCACTCCACGACTCGGGAATATATTGCCTGAGAGCATATTGAGAAATGTAGATTTCCCTGATCATGACGGACCGACGAGTAGTGTCCGATCACCAGGAAAAAACTCAATAGACGTCTCTGGGAGGATACATCGAGAGCCGAAATACATTTCCACATGTTGCATCATGATGATTGGATCCCGATGAGAGGCTTTTTGCATATTCTAGAGAGGATTTCAGGGTTTCTGATCATCTGGAGATGGAGGAATCAGTCATGCTGGATCTGGGACTCATATTGTGACAGCAGGAGATACTGGAGTAGAAATACTCTGGACTTGTGAGGGGGTATTTACCGGAAGTATTGCTGCCTGAGATACTGTTGGCGCTGGCACTACATGTGCGATAGGCATATCTGGTGTGATATTCTGAGGTTGACCACCTGGAGGAGACGTCACTCATGGAAGGAGTGTCGCTACTTTTTTTCTCCGAATCCAATAGACTCACCCTCCTCATATGAGCAATATGAGGAACCCTATAATCATTCCTATGATCAAGAGTTCCTGATTTTCTCGAGGTATCTGCATCATCCCTCCTGTCGCTACGTGTTTGTTGCGAAACATCCGTAACTGGAAACCGATCTCATCATTTCCGAGATTCATACCGAAGAGTACATTGGGAAAGAGTGGTTCTGTCGATGCAAATGCCTGATCGAGTTGGACGATGAGATTGAGTGCTATGAGCTCGTCGAGCTCGGGATAATGGAGTATCATATCTACCGGAACTCCTACCGTCGTGATCGACTGAGGGAAATTCGGATCTTTCTCTATATCTTTCCAGTTCTCGAGTGCAGCACCAGTGAGAGTCGAGAGCTTGGTTGGATCGAGAGTGACCTTCAGGTCATATGGATCACCAGCGAGGTGCAATGCCCCGAGAGTATGGTCTATCACGGTATTTGCTTTTCCGAGTCTTTTATTTTTTTCTGCTGTTGCCATATAGGTTCAGAGGAGCTTCATGATGCTCGATGATTCCATATTCAGCGATCGTGCATATCGAGGAAATGCATTCATATTTTTCTCATACAGTGCCTTCAGTGAAGTGCTGAAACTCATGCCATCGAAGAGCAGAGAGTAAAATGTGCCAGGGAGAAATGTTATACCCTCGACCATCTTTCATTTTGTCGATACTCCAGATATAGCCCCATCGATCGATCGTTTGATCGTACCTCTATTGAGTCCGAGGATGAAGAAGTCGTCGATAAAGGTATAAGCGAAAGTGAGTTTCCCGATATACGGCATGGAAATCCCCTCTGAATAATAGATCTTCTTCCCCTGATAATCCTCGATCAGTGGCTTGGCAAGAAATCCGGCGACAGTCTTCATCTCTTCAGAGGAACCGAGTTGTTTTACGAGTTTTTTCCTGAGAAGATCGATCAATTCTTTTCACTTCTCTTCAGAAGCTACCTGAAGCGAGAGGAAGACATCGACCTTCTCGATATTCCAGCCATCGAATATATCCGAGTCGACATTTCCGAGCGAGAATGCGAACTCTCCGCCGAGATAATCGAGGATATTTTTCCCATCGAGTATTTCTGTATTGATCTCTCGAAATGATGTCTGCAATTTCTCATCTCAGGAGATTCTGGCCCGTACTTTCTGCGGATCAAATCCAAGAACAAAGGAGAATATCCCTGATCGGAGATGAGGATTGGTCACAAAACTCAGAGAATCCTTGGTCACTCACTGGAAAAAATCCTGATATTCTCGATATGAGCTCTGATCGAATCGTGGTATCGGCGTCATAAAAAAATCAAGCTCTACACCATCTCCATATCGATTGATGACGATACCCATAGGATCAAGTGATGCACGCCAGATATCTCGGTATTTGAGAACACTATACTTATAATCCTCTATCTCCTTTCGAGAGATTTTCGCGAGATCATAGTGTGCCTCTGGAAGTGTCTTGAGTGA
>JAYVLL010000134.1:0-2706 GCA_043759495.1 Candidatus Altimarinota bacterium | reverse complement strand
CCGATTGCACTGCGTGATCGATTCTGGTCAGGAATGGGATTTACGATCATATTTGGCATCATCGCAGCATCAGCACTCACACTCTTCATCGTGAAGGGGATCTATTATGAGATCTATGTAGCAAAACATGAGAGTCCGTGGAAAATGTTTAAAAACAAAATTAGTAAAAGTCGTTCAACAAAAAGGTAAATTTTTGCAAAACGAAAAGATTATCAATATACTCCTTGTGGATAAAAATCTCTTTCCCTTCAATTAAAAACAAGAAATTACCAAATTCTCATAAGATACGTCTAAAAGGGATCCCTACGGGATGACAAAAATATTACCCTATGATCCGCCAATTATTATTCACCATCCAACTAATCTACCACCCCCTATGTTCCTCATTCTCACCACTGCATTTCTCGACATACTCGGTATCGGCATACTCATACCGATACTTCCTGATATTATCAAGAATTTTGGTGTTGCCGAACATTGGAATCCGTATTCTCAAGGGATCTATTCTATCGGGATGTTCCTCGGCGGACTCATATTCGGAAGACTCTCTGATAGATTTGGGAGGAAAAGTCTCCTCATCCTCACGTCATGACTGAATCTCGTTGGATATAGTATACTCTTCCTGAGTCTTTCGAAAAATCTCCTTCCTTTCGAAACCAGTATACTCTTCATGATCTTTATCGTCGCCCGCTTTATCTCTGGACTCGGAGGCTCAGGATTCTGAGTCGTTCAGGCGTATATATCTGATATCTCTAAACCTGCCGAAAAAACGAAAAATATGGGATTTATCGGTGCGGCTTTCGGACTCGCATTTCTCATCGGTCCTGCTATCGGTGGACTCCTCTCGAGGTGGGGCATCGAGTACGTGATCATCGGATGTATGATAGCCATAGCACTCAATTTTCTCATGATCATCTTTCGTCTCCCAGAGCCCGAGAAGCATGCTCGAGAGATGGAGAATGAGCATACACCATTTCATTTTTCGAGGGAAGTGATCATCCTTCTTGTACTCTCATTTGGTGGGACGCTCGCATTCTCCTCTATACAGTCAGGTTCGAGCCAGTACTATGCAGATATATTCCACTTCGACGCGGATATGATCGGATATACACTCTCACTCGTCGGTCTCATCGCTATCATCTATCAGGGATGACTCGTGAAGTATGTGAGACGGTATCTCGTGGAAAAACAGATGATCCGTGTCGCACTCTTCCTCATGATTATCAGTCTGACACTCTTTGCTATGAACCGCAGTGTCTTCTGACTCTTCTTCATCATCCCACTTTTTCCCCTCGCGATGGGGTCATTCCAGCCATCGATCAGTTCCCTGATAGCGGATAAGGCAGGGAAAGAAGTGGGGAAAGTCATGGGCTACAATACTTCCATTGTCAGTGTTGCGAGTATCATATGACCATTTATGGTAGGGACACTCTATAGTATAGGGAAGCCACTCCCATTCTACATTTCAGCGTGTATCGCGGCTCTCCTTTTTTGTATAGCGATATTTTGACTCCGTAACTAATATATATTATGTTTTCTGGTATTATCGAGCATCAGGCAAAAGTGACCTCACGAAAATGAGGACTCTTCAGGGTCGAGAATACATTCTGAGAGATCCTTATGCTCTGACAGAGCATTGCTCATGATGGTGCTTGCATGACCATCACTGAGAGTACTGATACATACTATGAGTTCTTTACCATGAAGGAGAGTCTCTCGGTGACGAATTTCTGAGAGAAAAATATCGGGAGCTTTTTCAATGTGGAACGCTCACTCAGGCTCGGAGATCGCATCGATGGACACTTCGTGACTGGGCATATCGATACAGTAGGAAAAGTCATACTACTAGAAAAGAGAGATGATGGATCGCTTTTGTATTGAATTTCATTCGATCTTCGATATGATACTCTCGTCATCGAGAAGGGAAGTATCACGATCAATGGAGTGAGCCTCACGGTCGTGACTACAAGCGAAGGATACCTCACCGTATCGCTCATTCCATTGACTCAGGACTGGACCAATCTCGGAAAGTCAAAAATCTGAGAGAGTGTCAATCTCGAATTCGATATGATGGGGAAATACGTGAATAAACTAAAAAATAAAAACTAAAAACTAAAAAGTAAGAAGTAATAACTAAAAAATAAGAACTAAGAACTAAGAACTAAAAATAAAGAAACATGAAAGATTCTATTATCCACACAAAAAGCTACGCATTTTCCCTCCGTATAATAAAACTCTATTCATTCCTGATAGAGAAAAAAGAGTACGTCATGAGTAAGCAACTCTTAAGAAGCTGAACTGCAATATGAGCTCTGGTACGAGAAGCGGAGTTTTGACAAAGTCGAGCAGATTTTATTCATAAACTTTCTGTAGCACTGAAGGAAGCAAATGAAAGTGAATACTGGCTCTCACTCCTCTATGATTCTTGATTTCTCAAAAAGGAAGAATTTGAGAGCATTCATGAAGACTCCCTCGAACTTATAAAAATGCTCGCATCAAGTGTCAAGACCCTAAAAACCCAGCAATAAGTTCTTATCTTTTATCTCTTATCTTTTATCTTTTAGTTTTTATCTTTTATCTTTTAGTTTTTAGTTTTTATCTTTTATCTTTTATCTAAACTCCTATGTCCGACTACAAAGCAGGTCTCAGAAACATCGATAATCTCGATCACGATATCCGTATCGCATTCGTGGTAGGGGAATTCAA
>JAYVLL010000133.1:0-12106 GCA_043759495.1 Candidatus Altimarinota bacterium | reverse complement strand
GTTCGATGAAAGAGTCGTCACGGTATTGCCGATGGTGATGACGGTTCCTGAGAGAGTGTTGAATGATCCTGAGAGGGTGTTGAAGTTTGTGGTGAGAGTATTTCCGATACCCATCATGACACCGGAAAGAGTCGAGAAATCCGAAGTAAGTGTACTGAATCCATTGAGTACAGTGGACATCGAACCTGAAAAAGCTATCATATCAGCAGAAAATGCATCCATATTCGTTCGAAAGGTAGCCATTTCTCCAGAAAATGTAGAAATATTTCCAGAAAATACAGCAATACCACTTGCATACGAGATAAGTGTATTGTTCGTTGTATCAAGATATCCTGTGAAAGCATTGATATCTGCGATAAGCTCTATGAGTCCTGTACCGGTAAGGTTATATACTATACCCGAAAGAGAAGATATTTGTGAAGAAAAGGTAGAAAGAGCTCCAGATAGAGCATTCTGTGCCCGAGCGTTACTGAAATAGAGATTCGTTCCTGATTCTACTATGAGAGCCGTTGTATAATCTCCTGCACTTCCAGTGATCGAACCATACCGTCAGAAAACAGAATTCACAGTATTTGTCGACTGGGATGGAAGTGATCCAGTGATTATCTGGAATGGCGTCATCGGCGTAGATGGATATATACTGCTCGTAAAGTCTCCCGATTCGAGACCATCAGATATCGGTGCAGAGCTAAAAATAGGATTATTGCTCGTATTCGCAATAACTGGCAATACACTCAATCTTCCATCATTCAGCACGATACCAGAACTGACTGCAATATTTATAATCTTTCATTCTGCATCGTATCCGAGGAGACTATTAGGAATGACGGGCAGTGGCTCCTGGGATCCCACGGATTCTATCGTCTTCTCGATAGTATGGACTGTTTTTCTGACTATTTCTTTCTGAAGTATCTCTTGTACTGTACCCGTATACACCACTCCAGTATATACATAGATAATAGTAGTGTTCACTGGCACCTGTACATCTCATGAGTGAGTATGTGCGGTGATATCTGTTCATCAGAAATCTGTCTTCGCAATTACTTCTTCGACCGTATTCTTCACGGTCTCATATGCAACTGTTGCTGTTCGTATGCATTCTGATAACTGGAACATTTCTCATCGAGCCATCTGAGTGTCAGGGTAGAAATGCGTATCCGTCTGGATACATCAGAGTTCATAGGCTCGGCTGATATATCATGTATCTCCGGTGAGATCTACGAATGGAATACTATTTTTCGATATTCACAGTCCTGAAGCGATCATAAGGGAAGCGACCGCTTGTTCACGAGAGGTGAATTCGAGTGGATCGATTGATGCGGAGATGATACCTTTTCTTGTTGCAAAAGATCGATAATCACACTCAGTATGCAGATCGATATCAGAAGACAGATATCGTGAGCCTCCGCAATCCGTATCGAGTCCACCTCAGACATTTATCGCGATCCTCGTGACCTCATCGTGTGATACTGGCTCGAGGAGACTCTGTCTCGAATACTGGGTATCGATAAGTTTTTGTGAATAGAGCGATTCAGCATAAGGAGTATACTGTGATCATCTCATCCAGTAGGCTCAGATAGGCACGATCGAAGAGAGGAGACTGATAACAAGAGCTATCGCAAGAACCTTTTTCCAGAACGTGAGTGATGACCATCGGAGTGTATACCATGCGAGATCCCAGGGGCGGAGTCTGGTAGGCGGATCAAAGAATTTCATATGTGTATTTTTTTGGCAATTATGTCGATTCCCTATATACTAGACTATTCTTCGATATTTGTCACGATCTTCCTATTGCTATATATATATTAATACGTATGATAATAGATATTGCTCTATTTTTCAGCAAAAAAGCAGAGCAAGGTAAAAAAATAGAAAATCGAAGTCTCTACAAAAAAATCCCCGAATATCAAAAAGTATATTCGGAGAGATTGAAAAATGTATCCTACCAAGAATGGATTAGAGTGTGACTCCCATGAGATCTGCGGCAGCGAGGGCATTATTTGAGACTGCGAGGAGCACGAGGAGCATCAGGGTATAGGGACGGACATTGTGTTTCTGTTGAAACTGTGCGATTTGTTCCTTCATAGAAAAAGTATTTATGGATAAATGTAGGTATACACTATCATACTTTTTTCTAAAATGCAAAAATCTGATTCTTTTATTTTAGAATACTTTCTTCTCTATATTTTCCGAGCAAAAACATAGAGAATCCGATCTTTTCCATCGAGTGTATACTCGAGTTCTCATTCGAGAACCAGTTTCAATCTCTTTGAGATTTTTGAGATTTCCTTTTTCTCATCTTCGGACGGCATCTTATAGAGGATAATCTTCCCAGACTTCTTCAGAAATGGAACCGCCCAAGTGAGAATATCACTCATATATGCGGTTGCACGCGAGACGACGAAGTCATATTGCTCAGCATGATCAGGATGGTTCGCGAGGATCTCAGCTCGTTCCTGGATTGCTTCGATATTCGTGAGACCGAGTTCCTGGATAAAATAATTCATCGCCTTCACTTTTTTTCCTACAGAATCCAGAAGTGTCACCTGGAGTTCTGGAATGGCGATCTTGAGTGGAATCCCGGGAAATCCTCATCCAGAACCGATATCGAGAAGTTTTATTGGTTCTTGGTTCTCTTGTTCCGGATCGATAATTCATCATCTATAATCGAGAATCAATGAAGCTCCATAGAGCGAATCGATAAAGTGCTTTATGATAATCCCCTCTTCGTCACGTATCGCCGAGAGATTGGTGTGACTATTGTACTGGACAAAGAATGTGAGGAACTGCTGAAACTGATTGAGCTCGTTATCAGAGAGTTCGAAACCATGTTGGAGAAAAAACGATTCATAATGCATAGTGGGAATATATTGATTTTTCACATATTTTCAATACTCTTTCTCTATTGAGGGATTCTAATCTTCCAATCTTCCAACCTTCCAATCTTCCAACCTTCTAACACTCAATCCTATGGAAACAGACGTCAGACTCGCCGTACTCATCGACGGGGATAATATCCCTTCCGCATATATCAAGGAGATGATGGAAGAGATTGCGAAATACGGAAACCCGACGATCAAGCGCATCTATGGAGACTGGACTCGTCCTGGACTCACGAAGTGGAAAGACCTCCTCCTCGAAAATGCGATCACTCCGATCCAGCAATACGGCTACACGACGGGAAAGAATGCGACGGATTCAGCCATGATCATCGATGCTATGGATGTCCTCTACTGAGAGAAAGTCGATGGATTTTGTCTCGTCTCGAGTGACTCTGACTTCACACGCCTCGCCACACGACTACGAGAAGCAGGGATGAAGGTCTATGGGATCGGGGAGAAGAAAACCCCGAAGCCATTTATTGTCGCCTGTGATAAGTTCATCTATATCGAAATATTGAAAAAACCGATAAAAGAAGCCGTCACAAAAGAAAAAAAACCGAAAAACGGAGAAAAAATCATACCCTTCAGCGAGCTCGAACCACTCGCCCCTCAGCTCGATACTGTCACTCCCGAAGTGATCGAACTCATCTCTGATACGATTTCTGATATTGCCGATGATGATGGATGGGCATTCCTCGGGGATGTCGGTGGACTCCTGCAAAAGAAACAACCGAACTTCGATCCTCGCAACTATGGCTTCAACAAGCTCACTCCACTCCTCGCATCGACAGGAACCTTCGAAATCACTGAGCGAGATGGTGGGAAGAGTCGGTACAAGATCATCTATGTGAGGAATAAATAACTATGGATATTTATCAAATCAACTATCGTTGGAGTTTCTGAAGAAATTCGGAACTTGCTGATAAACTCATAGGTCTCGTACTCAGTGGCCAAAAAACTGCAACAACAGGACTCTATCTGGAAGAAGAAAGATATGGAACAGTCGGAGAATATGCTCTAATCTACGATGAGTGAACAGGAAAAAATATCTGCATCATACAGTATACGCAAGTTGAAGTGAAGTTATTTCTCGATGTCAATTTTGAGTATATTCAGAAAGAGTGAGAGTGAGATACAAGTATAGAGTCATGGAGAACATCTCATAGGGATTTTTATCTTCGGGAATATCTAGGGAAATTTGATGAAGATTCACTGGTTGTTTGTGAAGAATTTATCCTTATTCAGACATTATAATATGGATCGAGAACTCATTTTCTCCATCCTCGCTTTCATCATCACGCTCTGGAGTACTGTGGTATACTGGAAGTGAATATTTCGATGAGAGATTATCCCACATCCATTTACGTTCTCTATCTGGATCATCGTCCTCGGGATCAGTTCCCTAGAGCTCATAGGAAACAATGAGATTCTCTGATCACTCGCTATCATCTGCATGACATTGAGTAATGTTTGAATATTGATTTTCGGACTCTATAAGTGGAAACATGTGCGGATCAACTGGATAGACTGGTTTTTCTTGTTTTCTGGTATTTTTATCATCATCTTCTGGAGACTCGAACCGAACTATGGATATGTACTGATTCTCATGATTGCGATCGATGCAACTGCCTATGCGAGCAGTTTCAAGAAAACATGGCTCCAGCCATTCACTGAGAAGTCACTCCCCTACTACATCTCCGTCGGGAACAATATCTGTACGATCCTTGCTATCACTGTCTGGAACTTCGAAAATCTCGGGATGTGGATATGGACCGCACTTATCAATCTCACTTTTGCTTGTTTTATACTCGGAAGACAATATAGTATGAAAAAGTAACTTTCTGATGGTATGTCGCTTACACGCTTTGAAGAGATCATCAAACAAAAGAGAAAAACCACAAATTTTCGCGAGTATATAAAAATTTTTGGGAGTTGGATCGTGCTCAATTTCTATAAAAATAATGGGACGATCTCTCGTTATCCAGAAACTGAGAGAGTCAAAAATCTGAATTGGAATTTTTGGGAAGAAGCGTCAAATGCACATCTTCCATTTGATGATAGCGTATGATTCTTCTCACAATTCCGATGACTTCATGATATCGTACCACTCCAGCCGATGTATCATATCGGGAATGATTCCGAGAATTGTAGTTTCGCCGATGTTATCATGTGAGGGAAGAATGTATACCTCTCTACGACCATCATGGATACTGTAGAAAATGTTGCCTATAGCGCCTTCTGTTATCCTCGAACTACGAATACGTATAATTCATTTCTCGCATGCCAAGATAGTTCGAATATCTATATGAGCGGGCGTGTGACGAACTCCTATAATGTATTCTACAGTCGATATATCTCCGATAGTGCCAATATCTGGTTCTCAACCAATATGATAGGATGTACTGAGTGTATATGATGCAATGACTTACAGAATCAGAAATACTGTATCGGAAATAAACAATTAGAAAAAGAGAAGTACGACAAGGAAAGGGAAAAAATCCTCTCAGAAAAAGAAAAATTTATGGATTTTTATCTCCATATCACGACTCGCCCCATGGTAAATATCGGGTCAGAAAATGTGAGTGGAAATGCGATTATCAAGTCACATAATATAGAAAATGGTGGGTGGATACACAATATGCACGACTGTCGAAATGTCTGGATTGGTGATGGTGGAATTGATGGTGCATACCATATTTATGATAGTATCGATATCGGTGGAAGGCGAACGGAGGATGTCTATGGATGAGTCGGAATTGGTGCATGATCGAGAAAGATATTTTGCTCTTCACAGATTACTGATGGTTCACATATCTATTATTCGTACTTTCTGGATCATTGCTCATTCTGTATCGGATGTATCGGTCTCATGAATCGATCCTACTGTATCCTGAATAAGCAATATACAAAAGAAGAATGGGAAGTACTCGCAGAGAAGATATTCGCATCGATGGAAGCTGATGGAACTCTTGGTGATTTTTTTCCTGCTTCGATGAATCCTTTCTATTTCAATGACACACTTGCTTACCTCATCGATGATTCATTTACAAAAGAAGAAGTCGAGGCAGATGGATACCTCTGGAGAGATGAGCCGATACGAGCAGATATCCCTGACGGGATGAAAGTCGTGAAAAATACAGAACTCGATCAATTTCAGGGATTTCGCCTCAACCCTCTTTCTAAAGAGGGTGCCGAGTGAAATGAGGCGGGAGATTTTGTTCCTGAAACAACAGGAAAAAATCCTCAGTCGCTACGCGCCAGTTCCTTTACAAAGGAGTCCGCTTGGTACATCGATCCTGAGATCATGAATGTCGTGATCACCGATGAAGTATGAAACTACTATAGGATCGTGAAGATGGAATATGACTTTCTCATGAAACATGCACTTTCACTTCCCACGATGCACTGGCTCGAGAGGATGAAAATGGGATTTAAAATATAATTTATGTCACAAGATCTCCTTTTCGCACTCATCAGTACCCTCATACTCGTCATCGGGATTACGCCACTTTGGCGAGATATTATCAGGTGACGGACGATACCTCATCCATTTACTCTATGAGTCTGGCTCATCCTCGTTTCGATCAATATCTATATTCTCTTTCAGAATGAGCAATATACAGCGATGATTGCACCAGGAGTACTCTGGATCTGCCTCATATGAGAAACCATCGTAGGAATCAGAAAAATCTGAAAGATATCGATCAATTGGTTCGATTATCTCTGTATATTTCTCTCTTTTACATGTGTTCTCTATCTTCTTCTTTTCAAAAACCTCGAAAACACTGCGATATTTACGATTATCATAGACTTTATTGCACTCCTCCCGACATTTAAGAAATCCTGGCTCCAGCCCTGGACAGAAACTGCATGGAGTTTTTTTGTGGGAGGGTTGAGTCAATTCTTTACGATCCTCGCACTCGACGCCCCAAATACTGAAACTATGATCTTTTGGTGATATATACTCGTTATGGATCTCCTCCTCACATTCTTTATCCTTATCCGTCGTTGGCACCTCAAGTGATGGCACTCTATTTTCGAATAAGGAATACTTCTAGTGTAACCCACCCTAAACCTCCCTTCTCAGGGAGGGGATAGAACAAGACTCCTACGAAGAACAGAGCTTCCCAAAGAGAAAATGAACCAAAATTTATTCACATTATTAGCATGAAAGATCTCTGTATCCGTCCCCTCAAGAAAGAGGACTTTCCCGCGGTTGAACATCTCATCCACAACACGATCCTCACTATCAATTCCCGCGATTATCCGAAGGATGTGATCGATGCGATGCTCACTCTAGATCCATTTAGACCTCGAGATACGTTCCATGAACGTGAATATTTTGTCTATGACGACTCGGGTATCGAGTGAATCATCGGAGTGAAGGATAATGAGATCAAAACCTTCTTCGTCGATGTAGCCTCTCATGGAAAAGGTATTGGAACTCTTTTATTGAACTCTGCTACTTCTCTCCTAGTGGAAAATGGATATATGAAAAGTTGTGTCTATTCTTCTATCAGTGCGAAGAGTTTCTATGAAAAGCATGGCTATACTCTCATTTGAGCAGATCACTCAGATATACAGGGTATACCTATGCTTCGATACTTTTTAGAAAAGCAGCTCTCCTCTGATGTCTCAGATCTCGAAAACAGTCAAGTGTAATTCTCATCTTTCGATCCTGTTCTGACGATGTTACGTCCGTATTCCCTTCCCCTTCGAGAACATATACCACACGATCCCAAAGAACACCACACAGAGTCACATCAGAACGAGGAGTGATATCCGTGGAGCGATATCAGAAGTTCCCTGCACAGCATAGCGAAAGCCATCGACCATATAGAGGATCGGATTCGCATGAGAAACTGTCTGCCATGTCTCTGGAAGCATCTTGACCGAGTAGAATACTCATCCGAGATATGTGAGTGGCGTGAGGATAAAATTCGGAACGATCGAAGTCGAGTCAAAACTATCAGCCATCAGACCGTTGAGGAGTCAGATAAGAGAGAACAGCAGTGAAGTGAGGAGTGCGAAGACGAACATGAGTCCGATATGTTCGAAATGAATATTGGTGAAGAAAAAGGCAATACCGAGGATAATCGCACCCGTCACGAGCCCGCGAATCACTCCTCCCGTGATAAATCCTGCGATCACGATCCAGTATGGAGTCGGTGAGACGAGTATTTCTTCGATGGTCTTCTGGAATTTTGCCATGTAGAACGATGAGACCACATGGAAAAATGAGTTCATGATGATCGACATCATGACCAATCCTGGAACGATAAAGACAATATACGGAACGCCCTCATTCGATGGCAGACGTGATCCTATGAAGTGTCAAAATATCACATAATAGAGAGTTGTCGTGATGACTGGTGGCACGATCGTCTGTTTCCATACGCGCAGGAATCGAGTGACCTCCTTGCGGACGATAGTCATATAGGAAACGAAGAGTGCGGAGGGATTCATAGGAATGGCTTTATTTGGGCTGAATTATAGGGGAAAACTCAATATTTGCAAAAAAAAGAAAATTGTGATCTAATCAAGAGGTAACTTTCTAATTTCTCTGGTATGACTCATACAAATACACATATTTCTTCTCGATTCATCGCCGCACTGTTATCTGCAGCGTTTATCTCGAATATTCTCGCTCCCACTCTGCAGTATACTTTCGCCGCATCCACACAGTACTATGTCGATGCCACTCTCGGAAGTGATGCCAATGATGGACTCTCTCCAGCCACACCATGGCAAACACTCTCGTACGTCAATAGTCAGATATTTTCTCAGGGAGATACGATATCTTTTCTCTGCGGAGAATCCTGGACATGAGCACTCGACTCGATCGAGTCAGGTATTATCGGGACGCCGATCACGTATAATGCCTACGGTACTGGCTGTACGACGATCAATCGTCCACAATTCGAAAATATAGCATTCTCTGGATCTGCCTATGTGAATCTAGATGGAGTGAATGTCGTATCATCTTCTGGAAATGCTATCCAGGTGGAGAATTCTACAGATATACATGTTACAAATAGTCAGATATCTCTCTCAGGATCACTGAGTCTTCCTGTCATATCGCTTGTCGGATGATCTGATATACAAGTGATCGGGAATACGATCAGCGCTGGTGGTATCACATCGAATCTCGGTCTTGCATATTCAGGAACAACCAATGTTCTCGTCGATGGGAATAATTTTACTGGTGATCCTGGTATCGCTATCGATATTATCGGGAATGGAGCTGGTACGATCCAGAATAATACTATCCGTGGTTCTAACTACGGTATCAAAATGCAGTGAACCTGAAACAATCTCATCCAGAATAATATTTTTCCATCGAGTGGATATACTCGTGTCTATGCGGCGATAGCCCTGAGTCCGAATACCACTATACAAAATAATCAATTCCTCTCGAGCACAACAACACCCTGCGCTATACTCACTTCTCCATGTGGTACCATAGAGAATAACTCTGCAGTATTCTCGAGTGGAACCATCTATAATGCTACTATAGTCGGTAACTATATCGAGTATGAGAATGGTCACGGTGTCTCTCTCTCGTGAGCCAATGATATCAATATCACTTCGAATACGATCAAGGGAAGAGGTGTCAGTATATTGAAGCAATTTGATGGTATCCATATCCTCGATGGATCCAATATCGCTATCAATTCGAATACGCTCCTCCTCGCAACAAAAAACTCTGTTTCCGTCGTACAAAATACTCCATGAGCGGTAAATAATGTCACCATGAATAATAATACGCTCTTCCAGAGAAATAATGATCATCCCTACATCGAGATGCGAGATGATACCACATATACGGGTGTTAGCACACTCATAACAGCAAATGGAAATAATTTCGTCACCCTCTATCGGCCTGACACTTCCTATGTCAGGAGTGTGAAGTTCGGAGGTGAGACGATAGAATATGCGACCAAATCCAGTCTCAATCTCTTCGATGCTACGAATACGAGATTCCAGTCTTTCGGATATAAGCCTTATACCAATACTGGAACCTATGCGACAGCGAATCTCCTGGTGAATCCGAGTTTTGAGACCGATGTCACCGGATGGACACCGAGTGCTGCCATAGGGCTCTCACCAGTGCCCTCACACAATGTCAGTGGATCATATAGCGGATCTTCGATGATCATCACTCCTCAGGATGTATCGCCAGATCATATCAGGGTAACCAACGATGCTATCCTCTCGATCACTGTGGGTCAGGTCTATGAGGTCTCAGGATTTCTCCGATCGACAGCAACAGGACAACTCAATATCCGTGGATACCTCCATAAGGCATGAGATATGTCGACTGTCTACTCTGATCGTATCGCCGAGACGTACTCTACAGCTACGGGTCGTGCTTTCTCATACTATATCTATGCAGCTTCGACTGCCGTGGACGCTCAGTTCACACTCGAGATGACGAACCAGGATATCTCTCTTGAGATCGATGAGCTCAGTCTCAGGCGCAAGACTATTGTTACCAAGAATACGAATGTAAATGAAGTACTCATGTTCTCGAACACTGGTAATACCGTGATCAATCAGGGATGTCCTGGAGGTGTCCCATGTGCACAGTATGTCGATACGACGAATACCAATATCGGTTGGCCTGGATCGAGCCTCTCGATTCCTGGTTACGCTTCTCGTCTCGCACTGTGGAACAATAGTTCGAATCTCCTCACTGTTCCCGCAGTTACTATGAATATCGACTCTGGATCAATTCCGAGTGGGACACTCGCTCACATCACCTGGATGATCTCGAGTTCTGATACCAGTACGATCCAATATACGAGCTCTACTGGAACATTTACAAAATCGATTTCGAATACGGGTGAACTCTACTTTGAGCCTCCTGCATGAGCAACAACCAGTACCTATATCTTCACAGAGAATAGTGTCGGTCCACGAACCAATCAAGTGGATGTCACGACAACCAATACTCCTCCTATCGTCTATCCAGTCACGATAACAGGAATTGAAGATAGTCCGCAGATCGATGGAACACTCTCAGGAATCGATCAGAATCCAGGAGATAGTGTATTTTTCGATAAATTCACTGATCCGACATTTGGATCTATCTCTGTCGACATCTCAGGGACAGCCTCATATATACCGAATCCCGATTTCTGTGGTACTGACACATTTCTCTATCGAGCCTATGATCAGTATAGTAACTTCGCTGATCCTGTCACTGCGACACTCCAGATCACGTGTGTGAATGACACTCCGACAGCCGTGAATGATAGCGTGACCGTCACGGGAAGTCTCACGACGATGAATGCCCTCGCGAATGATACCGATCCTGATAGTATTTATGAAGTGCAAACATTCTTCCTCACAGGATTTACGCAACCATCCCATGGAAGTATCGTTATCAATGCCAATAAGTTCGACTATGCTGTCGATGTTGGCTATATCGGGCCTGATAGTTTCACCTATTCCATGATGGACCAGAGTGGGGCGGTATCGAATACAGGAATTGTGAGTATCACGGTCAGTGTTCCAAACACTCCTCCTACAGATGCACCAGCATCCTATACAGGAACTGAGGATGCCAATATCATAGGAACGCTCTCAGGCTCAGATATCAATCCTGATACCCTCTCCTTTAGTGTGAGTACGATGCCAGTGAATGGAACCGTGAACATCGTCGGCTCGACATTTACCTATATACCGACACCAAATTTCTTCGGAACGGATAGTTTCGTCTATCGAGTATTCGATGGTTCTGCATACTCATCAGGTGCACTGATCAGCCTCTCACTCTCATGAGTGCCCGATGCACCTGTAGCCGTGAATGATAGCTACTCACTCGTTCAGGATACGACATTCTTCGTTCCTGTGATGAATAACGACTCAGATATCGATTCTGCTACTGGACTCCTCTCACTCACTGGGAATACGAATCCTACATTCGGAACGCTTACTCCTACAGCAACAGGATATATCTATACAGCGACATGAGGCTATGTGGGGCCAGACAGTTTCACCTATAGACTGATCGATGAGACCTCTCTCTTCTCGAATGTCGCAACCGTGAATCTCACGATCACATCGAGCAATACAGCACCTATCGTCTCCAATAGCAGTTACTCACTCAATGAAGATACTGTCTTCACGGGAACACTTTCAGGAAGTGACCTCGAACAGAGTACTCTCACCTATATCGTCGATACTCTCCCGACAAGCGGTACAGTCTCACTGAATGG
>JAYVLL010000132.1:0-2564 GCA_043759495.1 Candidatus Altimarinota bacterium | reverse complement strand
TATATCGCTATCGCCGCCATCTCAACTAATCGTGCCATAGGAAAAGATGGAAAAATTCCTTGGTATATTCCCGAGGATTGGAAGCATTTCAAGGAAACGACTGCAGGTTCGCCGATCATCATGGGGCGTAAGACCTATGAATCCATCGGTCGACCCCTTCCAGGCCGTGAAAATATCGTCCTCACACGAGGTGAATTCTCAGCTCCAGGAATTACTGTCTTGCATTCGATTGAGGAACTCATGGCGTATCTTCAGAGACAAATTTCTCCAAGCAAAGAAACTAGATTCCTGCCTACGCAGGAATGACAAATGGAAAAAAAAATATTTATTTGCTGAGGATCAGAAATATATAGACTTTTTTTTGATCAGAAACTCACGGATGAAGTCATCCTTTCTCGTGTGAAGATGACCGTCGAGTGAGCCGATGCATTTTTCCCTGAATTCGAATCAGAGTTCATCCTCGAAAAAATAGATGAACGAGAAGAGTTTTCTATCGAGTACTGGAAAAGGCGAACAGCTGATTAATTCACGAGCGTGCTATTCATCTTATCGATATAGTCGCGGAGAATCATCGGATTCTTGATATGACTGAGGAGTGTCTGATTCGAGATGAGTCACTTCTTGTGGAGGGTATTCACGGCATCCTGCATCATGATCATCCCATCCTGTTTCCCTGTCTCCATGACGGAATAGAGGTGACTGATATTGCCTTCCATGATGATATTTCTCGATGCATCGATGTTCATGAATATCTCTCGAGCAACGACATTGGTATTGCCATCCTTGTGTGGGAGGATGATCTGGCCGATGATCGCCGTGATCACGAGTGCGAGCTGGATACGGACCTGTGACTGCATATTCCCAGGAAATGCATAGATGAGTCGATCGAATGTCTGGATCACATCATTGGTATGGAGTGTCGAGATGACGAGGTGTCCCGTCTCAGCAAGTGTGAGGACTGCCGATATCGTCTCCTGATCGCGCATTTCTCCGACCATGATGATATCCGGATCCTCTCGCATAGCATCGCGGATTGCCTGTTCGAACGTCGGAACATGTTTTCCGACTTGTTTCTGATGGATGAGACACTTATCATTTCTCAGAACATATTCGACAGGATCCTCGATCATGATGATGTGCCGATGAGAATTCTTATTCAGGTAATCGATCATCGCGATGACACTCGTGGTCTTTCCACTTCCTGTACCACCCGTGACGAGTATGAGTCATCGATCTTGATTCAGGAGCTTCAGGATATTTTCTTCGAGTCAGACGGATTCTGCAGTTGGGAGATTTTTCTTGATCGTTCGCATCGCGACAGCGATCCCATTCATATTTTTCGAGACATTCGCACGGAATCGAGTGCCCTCATACTGATAGACGAAATTCACTCCTTCTTTTTTCGAATTGATAGCTTCCTCTGTGACACTATGATCCATATACTGGATGATCGCGAGGATATCAGTATATGTGAGTCGTCCGAATCGCGTCACGGGCTCGACATTGCGATTCGGGACTCGTATATAGGGGAATTCCTCACTCGAAATATGCAGATCTGTCATACCTGCATTGACAATCTCCCTGATAAGGAGATCGAAATCTCCTATGAGTTTTTTTTGTATATCCTGATCCATAGTGAGATAGTAGCAGAATCTCTCGAAAAAAACAATTTCGACAGGAGTAATGGTATTGATTTATTGTATTCTATTGGTAAAATACAGAAAAATTACTGACCACTTTCTATGGACCTGGGCAATACGAGCAAAATGACATCGAATCTCTGGAAGTATTTTCTCGTAAATTTTACAGGAAGAAGGTATTTTATACCGATTTTATCAGTCTATTTTCTGACCATTCCTGGAACAACAGCCCACCAGATAGGGATCTATACCGGTATAGGGTATCTCGCATCCATGATCATGCAGCTTCCTGCGGGCATGATAGCAGACCGATGGTGACAGAAAAATGCGCTCATCATTTCGAAAGTATTTCTCATCCTTTCCTCACTCTGCTTTATATTCGCAGATAATTTCATCATCTTCACCCTCGGGGCAATATGCATGTCCCTCGGAAACGATGCATTCAATTCTGGTATCGCGAATGTATTTCTCAAAAGAACCCTCGAATCACTCGGAAGAGGAAGTGAATTCCGAAAAGTATCATCAGGAATCAGTGGAAACGTCGCCCTCACATCGATCGTCTTTATCGTACTCTTACCATTTCTCACACCTATCGATATCCACCTTCCCATCATCGTGGGACTATTTCTCGACATCGTGGGACTCCTGACTGTCTTCTCTCTAGCGGATATGCACGTACACGAGAATGGGAGAGAAAAAATAGGATTCCTCTCCCTGATACAGCGAGCACGATGAAGTGGATTCCTCTCCTATGCCATCTTCGCGGGAACTATTTCAGGCTTTCTCTTTGCAGATAATGCATTTCGATCACCCTATCTCGTAGAGCTCGGGTATCCGCTCGCCTCTATCGGTCTCGTGATGGGTGGATCTCGACTCGTATGGTGGATCGTGGGCAAAAATATCACTCGAATCGAGAAATATATA
>JAYVLL010000131.1:0-2018 GCA_043759495.1 Candidatus Altimarinota bacterium | reverse complement strand
CTGACTATATGAGTATGGTCGGATGAGCGGAACAATATGTGAGCTCGCTCGCTCACGCACTCCGTAGAATCGGCAAAGAGGTAGAGATATATGGACATGAGTGAGCTGTGAGTTGATGGATGCGGATTTCTCTGATGCTCATGACCCCATTTGCATACTGGAGAGGGCTCGCACTGGAAACAAAAATCCAACAATATCAGCCAGATCTCATCTGGATGCATGCTGTACTCAGATATATCGGACCACATGGGGTACGGGCAGTATCACGGGCTAGTTGCCAAAAATATATCACCCACCATGATCTCGGACTCATCACACCATATCCGTCCCGGATATATCGTGAGTCAGATATCCCGATGAGTCCACGCCTATGAGACTGGATATCGCACACTACTATGAATATATTCACCATTTTTGCGGTAGTAGGGAAGTGGATCACTAGTACTTGGATCTGGTACTACCTCAATACGAGTGAGGTGACCCATATTCTCCCGTCTGCTTGGATGGGGGCTCATTTTGAGAAATATTGTACCATACCTCCCATTCTATTCCCACATACGAGCCAAAACAATACTCCTGTCAACAAATAACAGTTGACTCTACAGATCAAAATCATATCATTTTCCCATGCTTCACAATAAAAAAGGCTTCACTCTTCTCGAAATGACGGTAGTACTCGCACTGATTGGATTATTTTTTGTCATGACGAGCTATATGACACGGGATCCTCGCATCAATCAGACTCGTACAGAGAGACTCACGAATACTGTATATGATCAGATCCGTACGGCTCGCAATAATATGATCATCGGACGATGAGTAGCCTCTGGATCTACCACACTCGTCGTGACCACACAAAGGAACATAGATATGACGAGTACTGGAATAGTGACGAGTTACCTTTATAATAGTACGAGTACTGGCACAGAGACGAGGCTTGTGACCCCATTTTTTGACAATGATCCCCTCTACAAGATCACTAATATAGCTGTCTCTTCTGGTGCACTCGTAGCCTGAGCCCTTATCTGGGATAAGGAATTCCCAACAATCACTGGTGCGACTATCACTATCAAATCAAACTCAGATATAACTATCACTACTCCAACATCCACTCCAACTATCCGTCTCCTCAAGATCACACTTGGATATGGCAACTTCGAACAATCCGTCATCATCGATCGTGTCTCTGGTATTGTTGAGATACGCAAGGCTATCGAGGACTAGCCATTCGCACAATCTCACCATGTTGCTAAGAGATTCTCTGGATTGTTTCCAGAGAGTTTTTGTGTCAGGAGTGACGGATGATCCTGTCTGATGCGATCGAGTACGGCGTATATATCCTCATTGGACTCGACTTGGACGAGTGAGCTCCGGTACTCTTTCACTCCTGGGAATCCGTGTAGGTATTGTACGAGGTGCTTGCGAGCTTCCATCATCCCATGTCGTCACTTCACTTGCCAGAGGAGATCTCCATGTTCTCGCATCGTCGTGAGGATCTCATCGAGTGTTGGCTCATAGTTACCAGGGAGGAATCCCCAAGGGTTACCAAAGCTTGCCCTCCCAATCATGAATCCATCGAGATTTTTGAGTCCAGCAGGATGTACCATCTTCGCGATCCCATCCTCATACGAGAGTACATCACCATTGCAGATCACGGGGATACCGACATGCTGCTTGAGCTCATAGATCCCAGTGAGATCAGCTCGACCCGTGAATGCTTGCTTGTAGGTACGACCATGGACTGAGATGAGACTCGCCCCTGCACCCTCGAGTCACTTCACGAAGTCAACCAAGAGATCAGGATTTTCCCAGCCGAGACGAGTCTTGACGGATACTGGTATCTTGACCGCTTTTGCCATCTCAGATACTATAGAGAACGCTGTATCTCGATTGATCATCAGAGACGATCCGTGACCACTTTTGACGACTTTCTTGGCTGGACATCCCATATTGATATCGATCCCCGTGATCCCATATCCCTCGATGATCCGAGCTGCCTCGGCGAACATCGCAGGATC
>JAYVLL010000130.1:0-4119 GCA_043759495.1 Candidatus Altimarinota bacterium | reverse complement strand
TGGCAAGTAGGTGATGTGATCGCGCAGAGAACAGCGCGTCAGGGGACGCTTCCATTCGACTTTCTCCATCTCAGGCTCCCACAATTCTCATTCCCATCGATCCGGGAGATCCGCGTCGAATCGCATGTGAACTTCGAACTCCAGTCTGAGTTCATCACGGAATTTGCTCGAAATGCGGTCAAGCCGATCAATCAGTTCAATACTGATCTCGGTCGATCCATCCCTTCGAAGATCGGTGAAGATGTGAATATATCGACACCGTCGAATATCCAAGTCAAAGTCCAATGACTCCTCGATACGCCTGATATTCTCACGGGATCAATCCTTGAAATGATGATCGCTTCCCTCGAGAGAGATAGCACTCAGATGATGGATACGACGGAACTTATTCCCTATTTCCGTGATCAACTCATCCAGAGTGGACAATCCCCACTCTCACTCGATCGGAGTCTCCAGAAGGCTCGCATCGAATCAGCCAAAGTAACAGAAGAGATTGAACACCATAATCTCGAACAGGTACGACTCCTCCAGAAATATTTCGCTGCAGAAGAGGCAAGGACCAAACAGATCGAGCACCTCCTCGAGAAGATGCAAACACCAGATATACTCCTGACCGAGAATGCACTTCCTGTAGCGTCATTTGTCAGTGAAGAGGCTGATCTCGTATCAGCACCACTTGCTCGATATACATCCCTCCTCAGTATAGCGAGCCAGATCGATGATATCAGTACATCGAACGATGCGAGTATGTCATCACTTCGAAGTTCCCGATCATTCCAGAATAGACTCTGACGACTCGCAGCCAATGATGTCTGAGCAGTGGCTCCAGAGGTTGGATGAGTCAGTGCCGATGGATATAGTCCACGATTCGAGGGCCTCTATATCCTGACACCAGATACGCATGTGCAGACTCGATTATTTGACTATATCGAACTACTCCGTGGAGATGAGATCATCGATGTGATCGATATCGATAAGGACGGAGATCTCGACTATCTCTACCTGATGGACGGTGCCCTCTATCTGAAGTCGAATCATACCAAGGCACCCAACAAACAAAAAGACCTCTCCCTCACCATTACGGATCTCGATCGTACACAGTTGCCTGAGGCACCGAATTTTTTCCATGAACTCATAGCGAATCCAGGACAGATACAGATCGACTTTTCGAGAGCGACATCCGCAGAGACTGGATATAGACTCGAATTCTTCGATCGCTATACTCAGTGGGACCTCACTCACATAGGAGCACATGATGAGGCCTCGATCCCGAGAACGACGATCAATCTCATCACTGAGGATACGACTCGAGATACATTTTCTGATGGGATCCGTGTACATCCATTATCGAAATCTCTCGAATCGATAGAGGGTACTGCTGGATTTGTACTCGAGTGACCACAGATGATGGCATTGACAGCGGGGAGGCCATTTACACTCATAGAATCACGACCACTCTATACAGGAAAGTTCCCGGCGCGCCTCCAATACACCCTCTCTTCATGAAGTACTACCGAGGAGATAGCGTTGAAGCCATATTCACGCTATACTTTCGATAGCTCACTCTCGGGTTCACTGCTCGGAGGGAAGGTGTATTTCTTCGACCTCTTGAGGAACGTGAAGTCTCCATACTCAGTTGATCTTATCGGTATGCCGATACTGGCAGGCATGAAGATCACGAATAACGAAGGACGATTCTCTCTCGCTGAGAGTGTTTGAGGTTCATCCTTCGCTGTAGAGTCATGAGGACAATATCAGATGACCGATCTCGGACCAAAGAAGGATCGATATAGTCTCACGATTCCATACGAAAATGGATTCTATAGTGCGAGACTCTCGCCACTCTGATCGAATATCCATGCTGGTATCACACTCCTCGCTCCACAGGCATGACTCGATCAACGTCCACCACTCATAGATCTCGATGATACGATCCGTATCCCTGTCTATCAGAAAAAGCAATTCATACTCACAGATATCATCCATGATCAGAGTACGTACACCCTCACAGTCGATATGGATATCACGCAGGATGAGAATGGTGATAGTATCTATGATAATGACTATACAACGACTGGAACACTGTTCCGTATCACTGATCGTACACTCGAGTTCGGACCATTCGAAACCCTCGATCCACGTCGTATCATCCTAAAGGCTCAGGATGAATACAATAATACCACACTCTTTCCTGTACGTCTCGAAATATACGCTCCTATCCCTCAGATCGAATCGATCTCTTCGACTGGTATGCTCGATGGATCTCTCAGATGACGAGAATTCGATGAGCCGATCCACTTTCTCAGAGTCCGATCAGGAACACCGATCGATATGATCCTGCCACAGGCAGTTGTATCTCGAGACACTGGATATTTTTCTACTGGATCGATATTCACATGAAGTGGGGTGAAGCTCTCATACACATGATGAACGGTCGTACTCGATGAATCGACATGACTGCCTCGCTGAAATACCAGTCTCAAAATAAAATCCCTTCCTGCTACTGCCACCAATCCGATGAGGATACAGTACATAAGTGCTACTGACCAGCTCTTATTCGAACAATTTCTCATCCTCCCATCATCGATTCCAGTCGTTCTCGGTGAGAGTACTGCGACGGGGAATCGCATACAGATACTCACAGAAAAGTCATACAGTAGCATCAGGGCTACACTGAAAGATCCAAATATCCCAGGTGGCGTATATATCACGGATGATACGGGAATCGCACTGATCGCCATAGCGAGTGATGGAAATATCTATACACTCGATCAGCAGATCCTTCTCAAACCTACGAGTCGAGATGGAGCACTCCTCATGGAGCTCGGAAAAGATACTGGTCCTATCGCCCGAGTGATCTATCATGTCGACTTTTACTATACGGTGAAGTAGTATCGCTTGCTCTTCGGAGTATTTGGTCTTCCTTTTTGCTTTTTTCATGCTTTTCTCTATACTTCCGCTAAAATCAGACACAGTCTGTACTGAAAAAATCTATTAATCTCTCTCTATGCTTCCACGAGTCACTATAGTTGGCCGACCCAATGTCGGAAAATCGAGCTTATTCAATTCGCTCTCAGGGCATAGGATCGCCATCGTTTCTGATATCGAAAATACGACACGCGATATCATCGAATACAAGGTCCATGATGAGGAACTCGATATCTCCTATATCCTCGCTGATTCTGGTGGTATCGTCCAGGCAGATGATGAGACGCTTCTGACCGATGTGCGTGCTCGTGTCGATGATGCGATCGAGGCATCAGATCTCATCCTCTTCGTACTCGAGTTCGATCGTATCACAGAATTCGATGAGCATATCGCGAAGAAACTCCGTCGATCGAAAAAACCGATCCTTATCATCGCGAATAAGGCCGATAATCCAAAACGTGCTGTCGAGTCTTATGCGCTCCTCGAACTCGGTCTCGGTGAGGTCATCCCGACGAGTCCTATGCAATCCCGAGGACTCGAAGAACTCCGTACTGCTATCACACGAGTACTCAGAGAACAGTGATTCGAAACAAAGGCAGATACTGAGCTCGATGATGCGAATATGCTGAAGCTCGCGATTATCGGTCGACCCAATGTCGGCAAATCCTCGCTCGTGAATGCTATTGCCTGAGAGATGCGATCGATCGTGAAGGATATGCCAGGAACGACTCGTGACGCTATCGATACGGTGATAGAATTTCAGGGACAAGATATATGTCTCATCGATACTGCCGGTATCAGACGTTCTGGAAAGATCGGAAGTGCGAATATCGAACAGTGGAGCGTCATGCGAGCTGAGCGTTCTATCGATCGATCTGACGTCGTCGCAGTCGTGATCGATGCCTTCGAGTGAGTGGCACATCAGGATGAACATATCGTGGGGGAGGCGATGAAGGCGAAGAAGGGAATTATCCTCGTCCTGAATAAGTGGGATAAGGTCCTCGCGAAGCCACATATCGAAAAAGACACGATCCTCGAGCGATATATGCATTACCTTTCGAAAAAGTTCGATTTTCTCTCCTATGCTCCCGTCGTATTCACTCAGGCGGTAGAAGGAAAGCGTATCGATCTCGTTCTCGAACATGCACTCAAGATCAGAACCGAGAGACAAAAACGAGTGAAGACAGGAAT
>JAYVLL010000129.1:0-5884 GCA_043759495.1 Candidatus Altimarinota bacterium | reverse complement strand
TAGAGAGCCGTCGCGGCGAGAGCACCGGCTGGTTCCGTGACGATCCCTTCCTCATGCAGAAACTCGAGCATCGTGGTACAGACAGCATTCTCATGCACGGTGAGTACCTCGAGATCATATGCTTTCGCGATTGCGAAATTTCTCTCACCGACGCGCCTCACGCTGGCACCATCCACGAAGGTCTCGATCTTATCGAGGGCAATATTCTCATGCGCTTCGAGGGATCGGAGCATAGAAGGCGCTCACTCAGGCTCCACTCAGATAATGCGAGTATCCGCACCAAGTCCACGGAATGCAGAGATCAGACCACTCACGAGTCCTCCCCCTCAGATCGGACAGAGGATGATATCAGGACTCATATCTCCGAGTCACTCATAGATCTCGAGTCCGACACTGCCTTGTCCAGCGATGATACACTCATCATCGAATGGATGGACGAATACTGATCCTGAAGCTGCTTCATATTTTTTTGACTCCTTGAAAGCATCATCAAAGGTATCTCCTACCAAGACAACTTCGATAAATTCTCATCCAAATTGTTTGGTTTTGTAGACCTTCTGCTCGGGGGTCAGGCGTGGCATGAAGATCTTTCCATAGATGCCGAGCTTCGCTGCACTGTAGGCGACTCACTGGGCATGATTGCCCGCACTCGCTGCGACGATACCACGTTTTTTCTCATCTTCACTGAGTCCTGACATGCAATTGTATGCTCCACGGATCTTATACGAACGAACAGGAGTGAGGTCCTCGCGTTTGAGATACACCTCAGCATTATAGAGTTTCGACAGCCGTTTCGAATACTCGAGTGGAGTCGGATCGAAGAGAGTACGGATTTTTTTCTCAGCAGCACGGATGGAGTCGAAGGGGATCATGAGGAAGTAAGTTTATAAATATTAGAATTCTATGCTGAGTGATGATTTTCTCGGATTTGGATTTCATCGGGCATACTGCCTGAGCGGCATTGGTATATGTTTCTTCACTCACCGAGGGTTTTGGATCGGGGGAAGTGGAGGATTTTCTGGAGGAGGAGCTCTGACATAGTAGTTAGAAGATGAGAAGGTTGGAATATGGAAGTGAGAAACTGTGCTTTTTGTTATTGCGATCCTGAGCCCTCGGGAGAAGTAATCCAGAGCTTCTGTTGTATCGTCATTGCGAGGAATGAAGCAATCCAGGATATTAAATAAGTTCTTTTACTTGCTCTGTGAAGTCATTCCATTCTGGATTCATAGACTCTACGAGTTCGAGTTTTTGTTTTCTATTTCATCACTTGAGTCGTTTTCCACGAGTAGATTTACCAAATAACTTTTCTAGATTATATATTTTCCATCCCCCCCATTTTCAAAGTCTTTCAATACTCATTCTTCTTTTTTGTTAGAGTATAATTAGAAAGCCCTGTAGCCTGTAAATATGCCTCCAATTCTCTGATTTTCGCTTGTTCAAGTTCAGATATAAAATCCTCCATAAATTCAAAATTTATTTTTCCATTGAGGATTGGAAGCTGAATTTTTGTTTTACGCATTGCTTCACGATTAAACTTATTCCCATAGTCATATTTACTATTAGAAGTTGCTATATGACAAGATGAGATAATGAAATTGGCTATATTTTTATTCAGTCAATTAAACTTTGGGACAAAATGTTGAATATGACAATAGCCAATAAAATCCTTTTCTTGATAGTACATCGTTTCAGTTCAAAGGGTTGTATCTGAACAAGTAATTGTATTTCAATTATTTAATGGCTCCAAATTTGAAAATCCCATTACTCAATTATCTGTAGATGAGTTTGTAACTAAAGGAATGATTCAATCCTTAGAGAGAATCTCTTCATTTTGAAGTCTATAATAGTTTGTTGGATTTATTTCAAACAAATCATCTAGCCTATATTCGCCCCACTCAACCCGCTGGAGTTTTCAATTGAGTTCTGTAGTTCTATAACTGGAGCTATTTTTGAGGAGGCTCGATACTTCCCATGCGAGGTAATCAGAGACGGTTTTTCGGAAATCTGCAAGAGTTGGTTTTGTATCTATCGGGGCAGATTTGTTCCAGTCGGCACCACTTTCTGGATCGATGGTTCCCTCATAGTATTCCTTTTCCGTGAAGATATTGAGCTTACTTTTCCCGAATCGCACGAGGTGTACGAGCTCTTCGTAGCGTTCTTTCGCTCTATCAGTATCTCGGAGATTGAGACTCGCTTTTGATTTTTTGCGAGCGGTTCGTGTATATCCGTCATTGGAAAAGTCGACGAATTTTACTCTCTCGTCTCTGTGGTGTGCTTCTCATACTTTGAAGACATAGATATTGGTCTGTACACTCGCTTTTCCTATGAATATATCTGTCGGCATTTTGATACTTGCGACGAGAGTATGTTTTTCGAGTATTCGGGTGTTAAAGTCTTTTGCTTTTCAGCTCCCTGCAGAGTTCTGTATGATGATCGCTGCATATCACTTGTGCATCATACTCAGTGCTTTTTCTACGAATACCATCCCCTTTCCTGCTTGGGAATACGGAGGATTGAGGACGAATGCATCGGCAGGGAATTTTTCATCAGTTTTTCAGAATCCGTATTTTCCGTCAAACTTGAGAGAATCTTCATTGAGGATATTCGAGCTCCCATCTCACATCATGATCATATTAAGAATCGCGAGCATATATATACTCGAAAGGAGTTCTAGACCGAGGAGTTGTTCAGCTTTGATTTTGAGTTCTTTTTGTGTGAGTTCGTGTGGCGAGGTGATAGTATTTTTTGCATCTGCGAGCATCTCATTCATCGCTGCGACGAGGAGTCCAGCACTTCCAGTGGCGAAATCCCAGACATAACTATCTTTATTTACTCTAGCGAGCTTCACGAGTAGTGTTGAGATATATGGAGGAGTGAGGACAACATCATTCTTTTTATCATCTGGCATTGGGATCCAGCTGTACATTTGATTGAAGAGTTTTCCTGTAAAATCTGTGGTAAGTCCGATTTTGTAATAAAAACCAAGATCATCAACGATCTTACCAAATACTCTTTTGAGCTGACTTTCACCATTATATGCTTTATTGATATTTTCTGTGAGGAGTGTATTCGAGAGTGTTCTGATGATAAGCTTCTTTTTTTCTTCTGGGAGATTTTTTTCATTCAAAAATGCCTGGATTTTTCTAATAAGTATATCTCCATCTCTATTTCCAACCTCAGAAGAAGATTTTAGATCTTGTTTTTCGAGTGGTGATACTTTTCCAGGTATTCAGATAGTTGCAATTATCGAAGCTGCTACCAAGTATACTCTATCATTTACATCTAAGCCCACTTCTTCATCATAGATATGTTGATTGAGATTTTTGAGGCTATCATCGATTTCTTTTTCTTTTTGCTCTTTGAGTTTTTCGAGTTCTTCAGCCGTGAGGCTGAGAGTTTTTATCCTTGCTATGAATTCATCAAAATTCTCTGATGTTAAAAATGAGAAATCACTATATTCTCATACTTTTTGCCCAGCTCAGAGATTTGATTTCGAGACATAATATACTCATATTTCATACTGTATTTTTCAAAAGTTATCTTTGTATCCCGTCATTCATATAGCTATGACATCAGTATAGCTCGTATGATGAAGTATAGCATTTGCATAGTGTACGGCACCGTTCACTGCGTAGGAGTTGATATTCGCAAGATTTGTTTCACTGAGAAATTCTCAATTTTTTATTTTCTTATTTTCTACTTGTCAGTTATGGAGTTTTACCAGTTTATCTTTGTAGCCCTTATACTCGATAAGGACAGGATAGTAGTTGAGATTTTTATCTTGGAGAAGTATTTTTGCATCAGGACGATTGCCACCGACTCATCCATTTTTCGAGTGATAATCACTCAGAGCTTTATCTATCTCATCATTGAGAGATTCTTGTTCGAGCTTGAAGGGGAGACTATAGGATTGTAGCCATCCATTTGCGAGATGTGCTATATTTGGTTCTATGGATTGTATCATGGAGTGAAGAGTAATTATATAGTTGCGGATTATTGTATTTTTTTCTTTTACAATTGCAACGATAGGAACCCTGGATTGCTTTTCGCCACGGCGAATCTTCGACGTTCCTCGCAATGACGGAAACACGATTTTTACTCTTTCTTGAAGTAAGGATGCTTATTCCACCGCGATCTTCACACTCGGACGGAATCCGAAACACGTAGCGATATCTGCATGTATAGAATGCGTGAGAAAGTCATCAAATGGGCAATCTACCTCACTATTGTCAGAAGGAATAGAATCCATATTTTCCCTCAGAGCTTCCATAAATACTGGACCCCATTTACGAGTCCCGAGACGAGCTGTGATCGAACAGTTATCGACCATATAGGCGACACCGCGAGCCCACATATAGGGATTGAGCGAGTCGATCGCTTCGATGAGGGATTCATTCACGATCTCACTCGTGTGATGTCACTTTGCTCGGAGGAGGTCGATCTGAGCTACCATGATGCCCATGTAGATTCCGAGCGTGAACGCACTTTCTCGAGAAATCTCTGAAAAACTTCGAATTTCTGTGTCAGTTTCAGATTTCCCTCATTCATTTACAATTCAGTAAACTCATTTCGAAAAATCCTCATTTCCTTGAACTTCTTGTTTTTGAGAGATTTCTTTGCTGATCTGTCGGTTTTGCTCATAGAAAGTTTTCCCGACTTGCCACATAGGGGATGCCTCGACTGATGGCATCGGGTGATTCTGGAGGTCAGCCGTTTTCGCTATCACATCGCGGATTTCTCTGCCGTCACAGACGTGCATATAGATATCCTCGAGGACAGGCATACCTGCCGTATATCCTATATTGTAGCCACGTTCGCAGTACTTGCGAAGATCTGCATCAAGTGATTCATAGGCTCACCGAAGTCATTTTTCTGAGATGATCTGTGATATAGCTCCGACGAGTGCATTGGCTGAGTTCTGAAACGCTTGCTTCTCACTCGATCCATCCTGGACGAATTTCTCATACGTGACCTCTGCGATTGCCCAGATCCCACCGAGCAGTATTCATCGTTCCCCATAGAGATCAGATCGAACTTCGTGCGTCATCGTCGTCTCGAAGGTCACAGGAGATCCGGTCGCGACGGCCCAGGCGAGAGCTCGATCCCATGCCTTCCCACTCACATCCCGCTCGACTCCGATAGAGGAGTTGATCCCTGCTCATTCCCTCGTTGCTCATTGGACATAGAGTCGACGGACAGAGGGTCCCATACCTTTTGGTGCCATGAGGACGACATCGATATGCTCTGGAAATGATTCTCAGATAGAGTCGAGATACCCCTTCAGAAATCCATGTGAGAGTCAGAGAGTTGCACCGGGTTTCATATTCGCGAAAATCGTCTTGTATTCATTCACCATCCCACCATCAGCGATGAGTGCGATGACGAAATCAGCACTCCTCACGACATCGATGACATCTCCGAGGGTTCCTGACTCTTCGGTGAATCCTGCGGCTCGTGCCTTCTCTCTCGATGGAGAATCTGCCCTGAGTCCGACACGCACGACGATATCACTGCCGATGGATGCGAGTGTATCGCGGAAGTTCTGAGATTGTGCTGGTCCCTGAGATCCCCATCCGATAAATCCGATGGTTTTGACTCCTTCGAGTGCCTGTGGGAGAAGGGGGAAGAGTTTGCGTCCTCCAGGGAGGACTGTCTCGCTACCATTCGAAAAAGTGACAGTTTGAATGGGGAAAATAGAGGAGTGCATACTATAAAAGTGAGAAAATAAATCTAGAAATTAGCAGGATCTCAGAACTATGATAGGACTTCTTGGTTATAACACTCTTCACAATACACTTTCTCAGGCCTCTCCGGAGCGTACGTCGTAATCATCTTCTTTCGTAAGCCTCCTTTTGAAAGGAGGTGTCAATCACCTGTTTCTGTG
>JAYVLL010000128.1:0-9477 GCA_043759495.1 Candidatus Altimarinota bacterium | reverse complement strand
CGTGAGGTCGGTCATGGTCGCCTCGCGGAAAAAGCACTCGAACCCGTTCTCCCTCCACAGAGTGAATTCCCTTATATGATCCGTGTCGTCTCTGAGACGACGACGTGTAATGGTTCCTCTTCGATGGCATCAGTCTGTGGATCGACGATGTCGCTCATGGATGCTGGTGTGCCCATAAAATCGATGGTCGCAGGAGTGGCGATGGGGATGATCTATGATGAAGCAACTGGGAAGTACGAGATCCTCGCCGATATCCAGGCACAAGAGGACTTCCTCGGAGATATGGACTTCAAGGTGGCACGAACGAGTAAGGGTATCACTGCACTGCAGATGGACTGCAAGATCGCCGGTCTCTCGATGGATGTGATCCGAAATGTTTTTGCGAAATCCGTCGACGCTTGTAGTTACATCATGGGTGAGATGCAGAAATGTCTCGCGAGTCCTCGTGCTGAACTCTCTCCACTCGCACCATTTCTCCTCGCAGTTTTCGTCCCAGAAGAGAAGATGCGTGAAGTGATCGGAAAGGGCGGTGAGACCATCCAGCGTATCGAGAAGGATTATGGAGTCGAGGTGAATCTCGAAGACGATGGGAATTGTACTGTCACTGCGAAGACACAAGAGGCTGGAAAAGCAGCAATAGACTTTATCAAGGGAATCCTCAAGGATATCGAAGTCGGTGACGTCTACGAAGGCAAGATCATCAAGATCCTCGATACTGTGGGGGCTATCGTCGAAATCAGCAAGGGCAAGGAAGGGATGATACACATATCGAAATTCGGAGTGAGAGAAAGAATTGACAATGTGAACACTGTCGCTAAGATGTGAGAAATCGTCACAGTGAAGGTGTACAGTGTTGATAAGGAAAAAGGGCGAATAGGTCTCGAGAAAATGACAGAAATATCTGCGAGTCCTACGAGCAGCAATAGTTCTGTCATCCCGAGTGGAACGAGGGATCTGCCTCCGTCATCCTGAACTCCAGCGAAGGATCCAGTTGTTCCGAATGCGAATCCAGATGTCGTGACGTCGGTGTGGGAAGGGTAATTTTAGTACTAAATCAAAATATGTGATCACCAAATAAGACTTGAGATAATACTGAATTTAACTGGCAGGATCTACTAAGAAAAGATGGGTTCGAGTCAATGCCCTTGCGTTATAAAATACGAGGACTTGTTGTGTGTCTTGTATGACTTGGACTATTATCTCATGATACCCGAGAATATATCAGTCATGTTGTTCATGATATAAAAACTATTCTTTCCAGTGATCAAACTCCAAAGGAATAGTTACTTAATAGTGAAGGTATATAGCAATTTGGTAACTAGGTTATGGATGACGAAATGCTCATGGAAAAATGCTGATGAACTATGAAGCTATATGGCAAGTAATGAAGTCGAATTTATGACTATATTAGTTCGCCGATCTGAATGGTAAATTTATGACTTTTTTTGCTTTTTGATGACAATTAGAGCTTACTCACATTAATTTTTACTTAGTAAAATACATGGCTTCTGGAGGCATACATATCGCTTGAGGTGATACCGCGCTCGTACAACTTACTGATATTATTCTAAGATGTAGCACCCCGACGATACCAGTGATACACCGTACTCTTGAAAGTTTTTTGCTAGCTCTCGATACCGATAAAGATGCTGGAGGCATATATATCTGTCCACCAAATTGACAAGATTCGAACGATTGAAAATTAGCAGAATTTCTAAAAGAAACAGGGGAATATTTAGAGCGCATTCAGCTTATTCTCGATCAGTGTGATCTTCCCTACTGGAAGAGTCACTGATGGGAAGGAAAAACTCATACATATAATGTATGAGTTTGAATGTTTTTGGCTGTGCAAGGTGCCTCGATAAGAATTCTCGATTCTAAAACGGCCGTATAGGTAATTCTTCATCCTATCTCGTCTATTTTTGATATAAAAATTCTTCCATTTGGAGGATTTTTTGTTGCCAAGAGGCAGGATTACTCTATACTTTCAGCATATTTGTTCTAACCGATTTAGTGTACCATCTATCTGCAATCTGCTACTTCCTATCTGCTACTTCCTATCTACTATCACCTATTATCTATGTCCTACCCTTCCCTCTCCGAGATTGTCCTCGAGACGATCGATCTCTATAGTTCACGAAGTGATCTGCCGCGCATTGACCTCACTCAGTTCCATACTCCTCTCATCGTCGGGAGTGGGAACGGATACTATACGGGGCGAATCATATTTCGAAATACTCCAGCATATTTCTGTCTCGAATCCGAAGTCGAAATCAAGCTCGAGAATATTCCTTCGATCACCGATGTCGTCGTTGTCTCGGCAAGTGGTGAGAAACACGCACCGAGCATCCTCGAGGCAGCGAAGCGTCATGGGAAGAAGACCTTCCTCATCTCCTCCAGTGAGGTAAGTACTGGGAGGAGTATAGCGGGTGGATCGATCATCATGCCGAAGATCCGAGAACCCTATACCTACAATACATCTACCTATTTCGGCTATATGCTCGCCGAGACTCCAGATATTGATCTCGTGAAGCTCAGAGAGTTCCTCACGGGCGAATTATCAAATACTCTGTCATTTCGAACGGAGTGAAACGAAGTGAGAAATCCTGCTCAAGATAATACTTCCCTTTTGTCATTCTCCGAAGGAGAATCTGATTCCGTTAGTACGAACAAAGCGGGAAGTTCCAATATCTCAGAAAATTCAGAAAAAGATCTACCTACAAGGGGTATACTAACTATCTCACATTCGCTCGACATGACAGACTCATCCCATTTGTCATTTCGAGCGGAATCGGTAGCTGAAGTCGAGAAATCTCACTCAGATGAAGATCTCTCCACTTCGGTCGAGATGACAGGGTCTATCGACTTTTCACAGTTTTCCTCGTTCTTCCTCGTCATCCCTGACGAGTTCGTCCTCCTGAGAGAAATGTTCGAAGTGAAGTTTATCGAGCTTTTTGGTCGGAAGGTGGCTCGAGATATCTTCTCCTATGAACAGATGAAGCATGCGACGACGGTGGTACAGGATGACTGAGAGCTCTTTCTCTGTTTTGGGAATGATGATTGAGTCGTCTATGGAGCGAATCAGATCAATCTCCCGATCTTTGATGCTACCAGCTACGCCGCGATGATGCTCGTCGGATACTACGTCATCGGATTGATCCAGGAATCACTGCCACCCTATTTCGCCGACTCGATCGATGACTACTGCGTACGAGCTCGGGCACTTTCTGGATTCAATATCAAACCATGGGTGGAAGTGTAGGTTTTCTTTTGTCCTTTTCCTGATTTTCTCTATACTCGGGACATGAGACAAAATCCCCCTAACCCCCTTTCTCAAGGGGGAACCCAATCCCACCATCCCACCACCCAATCATCCTACTACTTCGCCTTCACCCTCGGTCGCGAATGGAAACTCTCCCTCGCCGAACTTATTGCCATCTTCGGAAGAGAGAGTTATTGTGAACATACCGAGACGATTGCGATTTTCGAGATCCGTGGATGGAGTGATGAACAGATTGTGAAGCGATTTCTCACGATCGGTGGGTCAATCCGTGTGATGAAGGTGATATCCGATACAGATGTGAAACGATTTCCGACAGATGTGATACGAGAAATCCGAGATACACATTCCCGTCATTCTGAGGAACGAAGAATCCAGGAATTACGAAATAAGTCACTAGATACTTCGCAAGCTCAGTATGACGAAAATGGGAAAGGATGAAAAATCACCTTCGCCCTCGGAAGTTATGGGATAGAATTCCCCGTCTCCAATATCGGGCTGAGGATCAAGAAAACCCTTCAAGAAGATGGACTCTCGGTACGACTCGTGAATACAGAGAACAAAAATATCGTCAGTGCAGTATTCAAGCGCGAAAGACTCTGAAAAACTGGTCTTGAATTGAATCTCATTGCTATGACCCCCCTATCAAAGGGGGAATGAAAACAGGAAGATTCATACCTCATACCTCATACCTCATACCTCGCTATCACCCTTGCCTGTCAGGATATCGATGCCTATACCCGTCGAGATACTGGAAAATCGCGCGATATGGTCGTCGGGATGATGCCTCCGAAACTTGTCCAGATGATGTTGAATTTAGCATTGTCAAATTCAAGTAATCAGGAATCAGTGATCAGTGATCAGGATAGGATCAAAAAAAATAATAAATTCCTTTCTGATAACTGCGAACTGCAAACTGCGAACTCCACAGCACCTCGTGCTATTTACGATCCCTTCTGTTGACTCGGGACAACACTTATCGAAGCCGCGAATATGGGAATCACCCGTGTGTATGGGAGTGATCTTTCGCATGAGATGGTGGATGCGAGTCGAGTGAGTCTCGCAGCATTTATCAAAGAAGAGATGGTGTGGCAGGAACGGATCCTCGCCGTCGGCGGAACTCCGAATAAGGATCTCTCACAATTCGAGAGTGATATATTCCAGCTCGATGCGAAAAAAGTCAAAGATGCCCATATTTTCAAACCTTCCAAGAATCCAACACTCCAAGACTCCAACGTCCAAATTGTCAGCGAATGATATCTCGGTGAGATGATGAGTCCGCGAGATATCACGCTCGACCGAGTTCAGTCAGAACGGAGAAAACTCGCCTCTCTCTATGCGGATTTCTTCGCTGGGCTCACTCTCGCGAAATTCCGCGGAAACATCGTCATCAGCTTTCCATTCTGGAATATCCATGGTGTCTACTCCTACTTTATCGAGATCTACGATGTTCTGGAAAAAAACGGATTCGAGGTGATCGACCTCCTCCCTGGTGATATGCATCTGAATACGCGTAAGTGAAGTCTCCTCTATCGCCGAGAGAATCAGACCGTCGGACGGGAAATTGTGAAGATCGTACGAAGATAGATAAGCTATCACTCTTTGCTTCTTTATTTTGATGAATTCTGAGAATCTGCCGATGAAATTTTTTTATAGAATCCGAAACTGTTTGAGTCCCGAGGACTCGGGACGAGTTTTTTGGATTCAAAAAATGAATCGAAAGCAGATTCCAGAATGAATCAAAATAAAGAAGAACCTTTTGTTTCTTTTCAGTTATGAAAAGAAAATATAGACCCTATAAGGAATCTGAATTCTTAGAACCATTTTATGCAACTCATCAACCTCTCCCACTTCAATACCGACTACCGAAAACGCCGCGATATCGAAACTGCCATCGCATGGAATGCGGTAAAAAAAACCCTCAGTGAGCTCGGACGAGAGGATTTATTTAGCTATATACTCAGTGTCAAGGTGACAGAGAAGAATATCATCATCACGACTGGAAAACCTATAGTGAACGAGGAACTGAAACTCATACGATCCCACATACTGCAGAATGTGAATCGAGGACTTATAACTATCAGCTCGCTGGAGCGAATAGCGGTGAAGATGCATTAGATCATATTCATCCTGAATGTGACTGTTTTTTCCTTTTGCCTCCAGATTACTTTTCGATATACTCCTACCATGTCTATCAAGTCCTCGAAGCCTGACATCATACGAGTAGTAAAACCCGAAATCCAGGAAGAAGATATCATTTCCGAGATTTCATTGCGACCTCGTCGACTCGCTGAATATGTCGGTCAGGATCAGATGAAGACACATCTCACGATCGCGATCGACTCAGCGAAGATCCGCGGAGAGTCCCTCGAACACATCCTCTTCTATGGTCCACCATGACTCGGGAAGACGACCATCGCGACGATCATCGCTCATGAGATGGGCGCTCCGATGAAGAGCACGAGTGGGCCCGCTATCGAGAAACAGTCAGATATCGTCTCGCTCCTCACGAGTCTCACTGAAGGGGAAATCCTCTTCATCGATGAGATCCATAGACTGCGTCCACAGATCGAGGAGATCCTCTACTCCGCGATGGAAGATTTCCAGATCGATATCATGATCGGGAATGGTACGGGTGCCACGAGTGTGAAGATGGATATTCCCCGTTTTACCCTCATCGGTGCGACAACTCGTCTCTCGAACCTCTCGAATCCCCTCAGAGATCGATTCGGGAATGTACTGAAGCTCGACTTCTATGAGTCACATCACCTTGCCGAGATTGTCGGTCGATCATTTCGTATACTCGGATTTTCGACTATCACAGGAGACGCGATCCTCTCGATTGCGGAACGCTCTCGTGGGACTCCGAGGATCGCAAACCGCTATGTGAAGATCCTCCGCGACTATGCGACGGTCGGTCGGTCGATCGAGAAACAGAGTGAGTGCGCAGTAATCTTCGAAGGATTCTGAGTCGATACCTATGGTCTCGATATCCTCGATCGCAAGCTCATGCACCACCTCATGGAATCATTCCATGGTCGACCGGTCGGACTCTCTACGCTTGCCTCCGTCGTCGGTGAAGAGATCGCAACGATCGAGGATGTCGTCGAACCGTACCTCCTCCAGATTGGTTTCATAGAGCGGACGCCACGAGGTCGACAGATCACGATGAAGGGAGAGGAATATCTGAGAAAGGAATAGAAAAACTCATAGTGCATAGGCATAGAGTGGATTTCTTTATTTTGGAAAATTACTAGAATCTATGCGTCAACCTACTTTCTACGCTGCCGTATTCGCGATCATCCGAGACATAGCAGGCAAAATCCTCTTTTCTCGACGGCATAATACCTGACATTTCGATGGATATCTCTCCCTCCCTGCTGGACATGTCGAAATAGGAGAGTCTATGACCGAAGCGATGATCCGAGAACTCGAAGAAGAGATCGGAATAGTGGCTACTGAATTGCACGTATCTCTTACGCAACAGAGTAGTAATATATCCGATGGGATGACGTATTTTAATGCCTTCTTTGAAGTGTCGAGCTACACGGGGAAAATCACCAATATTGAAATCGATAAATGTTCGGAACTCATCTTTCTCACCATTGAAGAACTCCAACAGGAGAAGATCATCCCCTATGTCCTCCATGCTATCAGATCGTTACGAGATGGAGAATCCTTTTCTGAGATTCGATGGAGTGATACTCATGATTCATAATTGATAATTTTTCCTTTTTTCTCTATGCGTACCTATCTCATCATCACGATCGCCATCCTCGCAGGAAGACTCTGGAAAAAAGGATTGCAAAAATCCTAATTCCTCTATACTAGAAATAATCTCTCACAACCACCTATGGTCGCACAACTTGGCACGAGCACATTCATTCCTTTCTCGGACTTCTTGTAAGTGATATTTTGTTTTCCGCCAATCGCAGATCTCATGAACTCCTCGCAAGAAACGGGGAGTTTTTATTTTTTATGGATTTTCTCCCTATGTATCGACTCTCTCTCCTCCTCATCCCAATAGCTTTTCTCTCGGCGTGTACTCCCTCTATGGATTCCTCAGAATCACAGAAAATCCATGCACTCGAATGACAGATAGCGAGCCTCAGTGGAGAGATCGCCGTACTTCGGGCAGATATGAGTCTCCTGAAGCTCTGAGGTACACCAGGAGTGGTGACACCGACAGGAACTGAGCTCTTTCCCAAGTGAACGACCTTCGAAGAGGGAAGCTATGCGAGTTGCATGAAACAGGCAGGAGATGCATTCGTCAGTGCTGGGAATGCGAAATGCCAGGAATCTGGATTCTCCGAAGCGGATATCGCATGAGGGAAATGCACGATCAGTAAAAAGATCATCACAGACCTCACAACCACAAGGACGAACGCAGAGTGAAACTGCAAGGGTCTCTATAATCCCTAATATTTACCTCATATGAGAATACTTATCACCTTCATCTTGATATTCTTCCTTGCCTTTCCTCTGGCAGATCTCTCTGCAGCGACGAAATACACACTCGGAAAGAAGTGAGGTTGCTATACGGTCATGAAGTCGAAAAATACTGGAAAAACGTATAAAAAATATGTCGATGCGAAATACTGTAAAAAGAAATAGGCAAACAAAAAACCCCGCTGTATGTGCTTCTCAGAGTGAGTCCAAGACTTCTCTCCACACCACATTTCGAGGACTTCATACTCATAGTATTTCAGAAAAATCCAAAAGTCAAAATAAATCTCTCAACTCATCGTCTCCGTCATTCTGAGTGAAACGATCCGTTCTCCGTAGCACTGCGACGGACGAAAGGATCCAGCACCTCAATGTTCCAACTCTTATACCTTATATCTCATAACTTATACCTATGTACAAACTCACCCTCCTCTTCATCCCACTTCTCTTCCTCTCATCGTGTGCGATCGATTGGAATGATGAAAAAGATACAAAAATTGCAGAACTAGAAAAGCAAATCCTTCAAATAACAGAGCAAAAAAAAGAAGTTACAAAAAAAATACAATTTAACAAAAATAGAAATCCTTTAAGTTTTGATGACATATGCAACTCAGAAGATGGTCAACATAATTTTGATATGGAGTGATGACCAGTTACAACAAATGGGTATGTAAAGATTGGAACTTTATTATTTTCTTTAAGAGATACCGATAATTTTCCTACTAAAACTGTCAAAAATTCTGCTCCATGATTCATTGGATATAGATTTTCTTTTTGGAAATATGATTGTATTACCAAAGAACATAATGAAATTGTGTCAGAAAATATTGCTCAAAGAATACTGGAAACCCTCCCAAAAGATGAGCGTAAATATGCACCTTTTGTTTACTCATTACCAACTAATTATACTTTCTTTAATAATACTCTAAAATTCAGTTATGTAACCTGAAATGAATTCTCTTGAATAAGAAGTATGTATAGTATATCTATAGATACTAAATTTCGTCAAATATGGATACATCAAGATCTAAATACTCCGTGTATAGAATCATCTTCATGATCTCTCAAAAAAGAACAGTTATTTTCTACAGGCTTTACTTACTAAAAAACTCAAATCTCTAATTCCCTACCCTTATGTCTCTCTCTATCTCAACGAAACTTATTCTCCTTCTCTCTGTGATATTTCTATCATCTTGTACGATCGATAACTAAATTATAAGAACTATGAAAGACTACCAGAAATGGCATATCCTGAAATCTGAACTCGACAAAAAAGAGCATGCTATCTTTGTGAACGAAAGAGAGCTTTGCTATACGAGTATCGGAGAAAATATCGGATTCGAGCAAAATGGTAAAAATGAACTCTTCGAAAGACCTCTACTCGTACTGAAGAAATTCTGAACTCAGACCTTTATCGGTATACCGCTCACGAGTAAAGTACGTGAATGAAAATACTACTCCTCATTCCATCATGGCGAGAGTATATCTACTGCGATACTTTCACAAATCAGGCTCTTCGATACGAAGAGAATCCTCAGGAAGATCGGCTACGCCGAAATAGAGGACTTCAAAAGACTCAAAGAAAAACTCAGAACTCTCCTCGCACTATAAAAAACGGTTCCCTACTTTCGTAGAGAACCTCAGGGTCCGAAGACTTTTGTAACTCCAGTATATCATTTTATCTTTGTAATGCAAATTTACATTACAATTCATTACCATCAAATCCTATGAAACTCACCCTCCTCCTCATC
>JAYVLL010000127.1:0-2674 GCA_043759495.1 Candidatus Altimarinota bacterium | reverse complement strand
TTCTCATGATTCACTGTAGAGGGATTTATGATTCGCATATCAGAGAGCTATCAGTCCATCGAATATCTCATGGACGAGTATATCGAGTTCTCTGTATATCGATTCCATCGCATCGATAAAATCTCTATAAGACCTATTTTCACTGAGAAAGTCTTGATCCTGGATATGAGGATTGTAGTGAAAATAGCATTTCTCATCGAAACCCTCACTCGTTGACTTGTCACGGAAGCCGAGACTAAATCTCTGTGCTGGATCATGGCGGACATCGACTGACTCGCGTACCGAGAGAGGAGTCTCTCTGACAAAAGCTCGAAATGTATTGATACATTTCTGGAATTGATCCTTTGAGATCGTATAGGGTATCGTTGCATATCACTGGTCTGTCAGTGCCTGGAGAAGAGTATTGATATCCATAGAGAGGAGATTAAGAAATGGGAGTCTTGATTTGGGGATAGATCTTCCTGAAAAGTTCTTCTTTCGTTCCCATATTTTCGATCACGATATCAGCCATATCTCGTATAGTTTCGAATTCTTTCTCAGGAGTGAGTTCTTCATGTTCGAGAAATTGTTCGAGTGTCAGCGAGCCTTCATCGTGTTTTTCTCATCGTGTTCGAATCCTCTCGAAACGGATATCAGGAGGTGTATCGATGTAGATGAGTGTTGATTCGGTGAGTTCCTGTATTTTCTTCACGGCATTGATCTTTCTCGGTCAGTCAAAGATGAGTATATGATCTAGAGAATTCTCGATAAAACGCTCTATAGCTCGAAGGAAAATATCCTCTCAAAATGTAGATCTGAGGAGTCAGCTCATTTTCGTATAGTTTTCCCGAGTTGTTGGTATATCGAATTCCTTGAGAAAGTTCCCAGGAATACTCGAAAGGGTGAATATACTCCCACCAGTTTGCTCAGAGATACACCGTGAGACGGTTCACTTGCCACTTCCGATGGTTCCACAGATGATGAGTGATCGTTTCATGTGTATTACTTGAGTCAGATAGAAAGAAGAAATTCATTCATGGCTCCAGAATATCGAATGAGTGCATCCGAGAGATCATGTGTGAATATCTCTGGATGATCCTGGATCTCTTCAGCGAGATCCTCGAGTGAGTAGTAGAGTATTCACTTCGCCTCCTTATCTATATTTTTCACTCGTCATCCATAGATTCCGAAGTAGGTATGAATACGGTTTCAGATGGGTACTATTTCCTTTCCGATCACTTTCAGCGAGATACTGTCTCGAGTATCGATGTACTGGAGAACCGCACTCGTTGAGATATAGTCTTTCAGTACCGCGTAGGTTCTGAGGAAATCTGACTGAGTATTGAGGACAATCGATGGAGTCTGGAGCTCTTGAATGGTCTCGATCATCGAAGAGAGGTTTGGTGCATCCCCATGCTGCACGTGTCAGCCGATCGATTTATCGAGGAGATTTGGATTATGATTTTTCTCTTTGGAGCGTTTCTGGATGATGAGTTCTCCATGCTCATTGAAGAGGAAGATATGAATCACTTCGATATACCTCTCTGGGGTCAGTCCATTTCTCGATCGAGATACTTCCTCACTGTAGAATTCGCTTCGCTCCATGGGGATGACTTTTCATGGATTTTTCTGGGAATAGGTATTGATAATCTCGGACATAGATTTTATCGGTAATACTGACTAAAATGTGGAACGAGTGCTGCCTTGGTTGCCTGGACGAAGGAGTCACTGCGTGGGAGGAGTCACTCGGAGAAGAGTCAGAAGGATCATTCCTTGTCTCCGACAGACGATTCCCCATAGAGGGATTCTACGATCTGTTCGAGGTCTCTATTCTCACCATCGAAGAGATGTTCTACGATCTTCTGTGGAAGCTGGAGATGACAAGAGTATCCATAGTATCACTTCCCTTCCTGATCCTCGATGTAGACCACTCATACAAGCCAGTATTCACCTCATACGCTATCCTGATAGACTCCCCCTTCCATCCCGACAAAGTAGTCAGCATTTGGTATTTCATTTCGACACTGTATAGCTCGATTTTTTGCTCCATTTCTCAATTCTTCGAGAGTCATCGGCATATCTGGAACTCATGATGGTACTCGGTGATTCGAAAAAGTTGCCCCACTCGTATAGGGAGAAGTCGAGAGGACGTGCTCGATGGCTTCAGATTTTGGCTTGTTCGTCGTGCCGATGGCGAAGTGCATAGGAGATAGGAGATAGGAGGATATGAGTGGTATTATATTGATTTTTCACGAATGCCAAAAAAATATATGAGTCACAGGATGGTAAACATGATGATTCAGAGTACCTGAAAACCGAGGGAATATGAGATCCCCATGATTCCTGTGATACCGAATGCGACTCAGACCTGTACGAATCATGATATCTGTGACTTTAGAGACAGGAGAGTAGATCGATATTCCTCATCGTGGATACGGGTAATGAGCGCATCGGTGTAGACCTCATTTCGTCCCCAGAACCATCCAATCGTGAGAGAGAACAGTATCCCGACAATCCATGGATTCGTCAGTTGGCTCGTAGTGATATAGTAGATCGGGAAGAGGAAGACTTCGAGGAGGATGAGGTGTGAGAAGGATATATATTTCTCGATTCGAGTGATATTTTTGCCCACGATCCACCATACGAGTCGAGATCCACCCATCACGAGACCGATAGAGGCGAGCGGATACCCGAG
>JAYVLL010000126.1:0-2567 GCA_043759495.1 Candidatus Altimarinota bacterium | reverse complement strand
CGACGTATCAGTTCGCTCGAGGACAGATTCGTAGGCAGACATATACTCATCCCAGAGAGCTCGAGAATCGAAATCCGCACCCGTCGATTTCCAGTATTTGTGCGGTTCGAGCATACGCTCCTCGAGACGTTCGAGCTGAGTCTCTTTCGACATATGGAGATAACACTTCACGATAATTATCCCTTCATCAGTGAGCATCCTCTCGAAGTTGTTGATATGATCATATCGACGATCGACGACTTTCTTATCGAGGAACTTGAGTACCGTAGGCACGAGGATATCCTCGTAGTGAGAACGATTCCAGACGGTGATCATTCATTTTTCCGGAGTGACCTTATGGAGTCTCCAGAGATAGTCGTGCTTCGCTTCTTCCCCTACTGGCTTCTTCCATGAGTACACCTTGATCCCAGATGGATTGACTCCTCAGAGTACATGGCGCACTGTTCCATCTTTCCCACTGGCATCCATACCCTGAAGTACGATGAGAAGTGAGTACCGACCATCTGCATAGAACTGATCCTGGAGTTCGATGATTTCTGCCTTCATTTTCTCGAGTTCTTTGAGTGCCTTATCTTTAGTCATACCCTCAGGAGCACGAGTAGCTATATTTTTGAGATTGATTTTTTTTGGCATAGAAAAAATGATAAGGAAAACGTCCCAAATGGGACGTTTATGGAAGATATATGTTTCTAGTTCTTCATGGCAATCGTTTTTGCAGGGACTTTCTTTACGGGAGTTTTCTTCACTAGGGGTATACCTTTTTTCATGGTTACAGGCGCTACGACTGGCTGTATAACGATTTTTTTCGGAGCGACTCGTACAGGCGTTTTTTTCTGGACGACATGGGAAGTGGTCGATTTTGTAACTGGAGTCTTTCTGACTGGAGCGGACTGAACCGGTGATGCCACCTGAACGACAGGAGCTGGAGTGCTACTACTCATTGTTTTTTTTACTATTGCCGTTTTCGCTACTGGCTTTTTTACTGGAGTTTTTCGGACAGATGGCTTTTTTACCGTTAGTTTCACGACTGCCTTCACAGCTGGTTGTTTTATTGTTACTTTTTTTGCTACAACTTTGACGCCTGAAGGGACGGATACTTTTTTTGGAGTGACTTTCTTGGGAGCTGATTTTTTGACTTTCTTTGCTTTTTTTTCAGCTTTTTTCTGTGCCTTCTCTGCTATTTTTTTTGCTTTTTTCTCAGCCTTTTCGAGAGATTTCTGGAGTTTTTTCTCAGCCTTTAATTGTTTCCTTATGGATTTTTTCTCAGCCTTCGAAATAGGATCGATAATCTCAAGTTTCTTGAGAATTTTCTGTTTTGACATAGGTGTAATATTAGGATACTCTGTATTGTATAAAATATTGATACCCTGTCAAATAAATACACTTGAGGGTATCTGCAAATATATTGAATAAATATCTATATACGTCCTAATAATGTATTAGAGTGATACAGTGAGTGAACGATACTCCATGAGTCACCACTTTCTCATCCACTCATCATATAGATAGAAGTGCTTACCAGTATAGGTATCCCAGACGATTATATGTGATGGTTGCTCTCGATCTCCTACATATCCCAAGAGGAGAAATACATGCTCTCCGGAAAGTCCATCGATTTTTTTTCATGCGAGCGTCGTCCACGAGAATTTCCGATCATCTGACGAACGTCCACATGGATTTTTTGCTGAAAAGAGCGCCATCCGTGCGATGTAGGTATCGACCTTGAGAAATATTCCATCTTCTGCTCATGAGAGTGTACACCAATCTCACCAGAGCATGACCATGTCGCCATCTTCTATTCCTGAGAAGAGCGATTGCAGGCGAGATAATGGTCGTATGTATATACCAGAGAGTGCATTATCTCATACGGCAGTGAGGCCAAGATTTTCGACATAGTTGGCAAGTGGTTTTTCATAGATACCATAGCCTGTTTTTCTGTACTGACTCCCCGTGATGGAACCGACGAATCCAATATCCGGATCTCACCATACTCCCTCTGGAGAGAGTGGCTCGTTCTGCATCCTGATATCCGCGATGATCGTATCTTCTGTCATATCTCTCTGTGTCAATCCCTCGATGATCATACGAATCGCGGCGATCTCACATGAGAGAGAATATTTCTGGAGTGAGAAATCATATCGATCGGAAATATCGAGTGCTATACTCCTACGAAATCAGAGATCCGACGAGAGATATATCTTTCTCAGTTCATTGCCCAGTGCTTCACGCTGGTAGATGATACGATCGAGGAGTGGACTCACAGTGGCTTTATCACGCTCTATGATCTTGCCCAGTGCGATCATATGACTGACATATCTATTCATCTGTGGGGTGATATCGTCGTATGTGGATGAGGCGGTAGATGTGGTATAGGGAATCAGAATCAGGATCAGGATCACTATCAGTACTGAGAAGAGATGTCGAATCATTGTGCACTATAAATAAGTAAATACCGGAAAATCTCATGCTTAGAAACCGCTTTGGAGCTCGAGCATCTTATGATAAATTCATCATAAGGCAATAAGTGACGCGTGATCTCCTCGTTCTACTACTTTCCCTCACTCGAT
>JAYVLL010000125.1:0-19090 GCA_043759495.1 Candidatus Altimarinota bacterium | reverse complement strand
ATTTTTCATACTATTCATATATTTGTCAATGTATTTTTCCAGATATGAAAAATCCCAGAATATTCTGGGATGAAGGATTACTCGCGGGATGCGATGCTCGAGAGCACTCTATACCTTCGCTTTCCACGCATTTCATGCCTTCCATGTGGGTATCATCTCAGCCTTGATATCCGAAATATGCTGGAAGGACTGCGCTGAGAGCGCTCTGAGTACAGCATTTTCCTGACGCTGTTCTTCACGGAAATCAGAGAATTCATCTCGAAGTCCATGCACTTCTCTTTCGAGAGACGTTACTTTGGTATCGAGAGACGTTACTTTGGTATCGAGAGACGTCAGTCCTTCTTCGACACTTCAGAGACGAGTATCGAGAGAAGTAAGTTTCTCAACAACGAATGTTTGGAAGTCTTGGTCCGTCATAATAGAGAAAGATTATGTGGTATTCCCTCACAGTATATCCGTATTTTTCGGGAAATCAACTCCCCCTACTGTGTGAGTCCAGGAGGCGGATCACTCTGGATGCGTGGATCATACTCGATTATGAGAGCCGTATCAGCAAAGCGCTGTGCTGTCACGGAGCTACCGATATGTCCAGTCTTGTCGGCGAGGAGAAGATAGTCATTCCTGAGGGTCTCGAAATCATAGTGTTTCGCCTTCGCGAGAGGACACACCTGATTATCGAAGTACGGACACTCGAGCGGCGATTTCGAGGCTCATCCGAGGGTATTATTCGAGACGACTGTCCCGTAGATATAGAGCTGATTCGAGCCTGATGACGCGATCGAGGCCTCTGCTATGAGGGTCGCATGGATATCGGTGACACCTGAGTGGATCGTGATCGTCCCTCCTGAGCCCGTTCGAGGATTTCTCAGGGAGATGATGGCGAGAGGGGTATCACGAGCCGTGATATTCTCATCGATCGTAATATCTCATCCCTCTGCGATGATCGTCCGCTTGGTCGTGAAGTGCGCATTCCCGATAAGGATATCAGATCCTGTATCCGAGAAGTTTGCCTGAGAAAAGTCAGATCGATTCCGCGTGAGGAGGGCAATATTTTTTCTCAGTGAATTCAGGAAGTCGACTCGTATTTGTCGATCTCCTTTTATGCCTGTATACCACCCATTCTCCCGTGACTGTCCGAGTATACGGATCCGCAGATACTGGAAGTTCGAGTTCCCGAGACTATAGGACGTCGTCGGGTATACGATCGTATTCCCATCCACCTCATAACTGATATAGCTCGATACACTGACGAGCTCTGGTGGGACATACGGTAGGGCTATGAGAGGCGTGTATTTTCCTGTGAATGAATATGTCGCTGTCGTAGATGGACGATCCTCCGCGATGATCGATGGAGCATACCGACCTCCCATCGTGAGCCAGTTACAGACACCGATATAGTTCATCGTGACCTGATCTGCTCGACATATCGTACCAGCAGAAGGAGATAGATCCGTGAAGGTGGCAAAATAGTTTGATCCGATAGAGAGTCCATGGATGATGGACGGATTGGTATCGACACGACTCGAGTTATTCGTCAGCGTCGGAGTGAATGTGACACCTGATCCGATCCGCAGATCACTGGAAGTGAGATCTGTGAGGGTATACCATGGTGACATGGTCAGTGGTGGTGTCATGATCCCTGCATCGATCCCGTTGTACCTGAGACTCGAGAGCTGGATCATACCCGGTGCATAGGAAGCGAATCCATAGGTGATATCCTGTCCGATCATCGGTATATTTCCCGAGATACTGGTATCATCGAGCATATTTATAAGTGTTCCTGAAAGGACGATGGCAGATCAGGAAAAAGAAGGGATAAAATAAGGGTTTTCTGTACTTTGGTTGAGCTTGACCGGTGTCGAGTACTCGATCGATATATTCCCTGAGGTGATGCTATTTCCATAGCGATCACGTGGTCGGACACGGACATCGATATGTGATGTCCGATCCGCGATCGTAGTGTTCGCCGGAATCCCACCGACAGTATTCTCGATCGACATCGGTCTGAGGCTCGATCCATCTGCACATCGACTGTCTGGAGGAATGAGAGTACAGAATCCCTGCTTTCGTGTCGTCGCGATACTCGGTGAGAGTGCAGTTGCTGGGAGTGTACTCGAAACAGTATAGAGGTATTCAGTCGTACTTCCATTTGGATCTGTGAGTGTGAGTGTATAGTCACTCGCGAGAGAGAGGTCTACCGTGGGTGTTGATCCTGGTACTTCGAATGGATAGGTCGCTCAGATCGGGTCGAATCGTGACTTCCAGAGTCAGCCACTCGACTCATAGCGCTCTGGATTCGTGATCTCGAGATTCGTCAGATGGTCTGCCATACTCGTATAGCTCGGATTCGAGAGTGTCACTGGAAGGAGTGGGAGGTTCACTCCATCAAGTGATACATCTCCGATCAGTGTTGCTATCTTTCCGGAAAGTGTTCCTGTCGTTCGTATATACTCGACTCGTCGATCGAATACGATATCTCCGATCGTCTCACTCCAGGCATATCCTGAGAGCGTACAGTTCGTGGTGAGTCAGGAGAGATACTGTACTCCACAGTCGAGTCGCGTCACGTATGAACCAGTACTCATGAGGACCCATCCAGCTCCCGAGAGGTAAAATGCTCAGGAAAAGGATCTGGTCGTCGTCGAGAGTGATGCTGATAAAACAGGTGGGGTTGCAGGAAAGGAGGCAGTATAGATCGCCGTCGCGACATCGAAACGGACCTCACTATTGGATCCTGAGAGCGCGATAGAACTCGCTGGCGTATATTTCACATACCCCGCGGCAGAGAGACTCTCACACCAGAGACAGGCGAAGAGTGATACGAGTATGATACGAAATACAAAAAGTGGCATATGGACTATAATACCATATACAACTTTTTTTGCCGAGAATATCATACTTTTCTCTCAAAAATCAACTCGCCAATAGATAGAATTATTTCGTAGTAATATTTGCTATCTGCATACAGGCGAATTGCATTCATGTATTGAAGAGATTTCCACAGAGATTCTGATCGCGAGTCGTCCGTACAATCGACATCGTGATCATATCAGAACACTGATATTGGAGTCGCTTCTCGGAGAAAAGATTGCACTGAGCGATATCTCCCGTGGCGACGATCTCCTGGAAACGTTTCGAGTCATTGCTCACATTGAGTGCTGTTTCACAATAGGTTTTCTTCGTGATATCATGGATCGAGTCACAGAAATCAGGATTCTTCTCAGAGAGTGCTATCTGGAGGATAATCGCGTCATGACAGGTATTTCGAAATGCCTCCTCAGAGAGATCGTCACAGGCAGCTGGATCCTTTTTTTCGAGGGCATCAGCATATTTCGTCGTCGTATCGATACGTGAGAGTGACCGCGTACAGGCATCAGCGAGCTCTCCCGTGAAGGATGCACAGAATGATTCTGAGAGTGTCTTATTCTCCTGAGCGGTCTTCAGTCGCACGGTATCGATCTCATTTTCACAGTAGGTTTTGAGATTTTTTGCCTTGATCGATCCACAGAGCTTCTTATCCTGCGATTTCCCAGCTCGATCACTCATGATATTATCGAGACAACGATCCGCCCGCTCCTGGTCAGAGAGGAGTGAACAGGTCTCAGTCGAATCCGTTTTCTGAGCATCGATCGCATGGATCATATCACTACATTCTGTGCGTTTCTGAGGATTCCCGATCGTATCACACTGACTGAGTTTCTGTTGTTGGATAGCAGCATTGAACGCCGCGAGATCTGCTGTCTCTGATTGTTTCGAGGCTATGACTGATTCGGCATAAGTAGAACTAATACTCTCTGTATTCGAACCATACCACTTCGTCTGGAACTCTGAATTCGACGAGACAATATAGAACAGAAATATCAGTGCACTGATACCGAGGAGAGAAATACAGGTGATAATACAGCTTCGCATAAGAGAAAAGATACCGAATATATCGATATCCTATCATATGCTCTCTGAAATTGCAAAAAAATGATTAATTCCTGATACATCTGAGGTTCGCCATCTCTGAAACCTCTCCTCCGACGAGCTCGAGTCCAGCGTCATCATACTGCCATGTATATTTCTGGTAGGTATCGACACCGTCTGTTCCGTCCATTCTCCGTCCGCCATAGTTCGTACCGAGATGGACGATGATATTGCGGAGTCCGTAGATGTCTTCCTTGGTCGAGGTCCAGTAAGAACCGACGACATTCATACGAGACTCGACCATGATGTCTCCATCTGAGTCGCGATATGCCTTATATCCACCATTTTCAGGAAGGAGGAGAAGTGATGCGAGTGGAGTCGAGTTCAGTCTCGAGTAATATATCGCCGTCTCATAATCTCATCGTGTCGGGATACGGTATCCTCGAGCACATGGCCCGACAGTCCATCACCAGTCCTGGATTTTTCCCTTTCACTGAAATGCCAGTCGCTGATCGAATCCATTGTAGGCGAGGAAAGATGCTGACTTGTCTCCTGCGAAGAACCATCCAGATTTCTCTGAGGAACCCTTCGATTGAGTGGTCGCATTGCACCCTGCCCAGACCTGACCTCATACGAGGAGATCAGAGCGAGCACATCCAGGATATGCGAGCGCATCTGAGAGTGTAACCAGTGGAACAAGGGCGAGGAGGAGTAGAAGGAGTTTTCTCATAGGATATATAGAAGAGTTATAGGTATAAGTGGAGGATTTTCCTTTCTTATAAATACAATATTATGTATTTTCTACAAATGTCAAGTAAATTTCCCGTAATTTCTAAGAAATTTTCGTGAAAGAGTCAGTTTTCCCCTTGTGGATATATTTTCAATTTCGGTTCTATTATACGGAAGATTTCTCGACTTCGACTATCGTCTTCGCTCGAAATGACAGTTTTGTAAAGATTGTCTAAGAAACAAAAACACCGTCTTGAGTTGTAATATTGAATGACTCCGGATTTTTGAACCAGTTGAGAACGAATAAGATGCTGAATCTATGAATCTCGAAGTGAAGAATTTCAGTGAAATGGGGGTTCGGGGGACGAAATTGTCTGAGCGCTGATGAGAACAGGAAAATGATGAGCGGAGCATGGAGGAGCGAGTTTTTTGCCCACCGAAGCTTTTGATACTTTTGACTCCAAAAGTATAGAAATGATCTCATGAAGGTACTGAAGTACTCGGGCAATTCTGGATTGCCTTCATCCTTCGTAGTTGCACTGCTTCGGAGAACGGGTCATTTTTCGCAATGACAGGAATCTAGAATCCTGAACCATTCAGGAATGACACATGAAAAAAATTTTATCCTGCTGCTGCTTCGAGCTTCGCCGTCTGATCGGCAATCGCGAGAGCATCGATGATATCTGCGAGGTCTCCCGTCATGATCACGGGGAGATTCGAGAAGTTCTGATTGATCCGATGATCCGTCACGCGATCCTGAGGGAAGTTATAGGTGCGGATCTTCTCACTACGGTCTCCTGTCCCGACCTGGGCAAGACGATAAGCTCACTCTGCCTGTGCTTTCTTCTCCTCTTCGAGCGCGAAGAGTCGAGCCCGCAGTACGGATATCGCCTTCACTTTATTTTGCAGTTGGGATCGCTCATCCTGACACTCGACAGCGAGTCCAGATGGGAGATGGACGACACGGATAGCAGAGTTCGTCTTGTTCACGTGTTGCCCTCCTGCACCACTCGCTCGACATGCGAGGATCTCGAGGTCCTCTTCTCGGATCTCGACATCGACATCTTCGACTTCGGGCATGACAGCCACGGTCGTCGTCGATGTATGAACACGACCATTTTTCTCTGTACTCGGTATTCTCTGGACACGGTGGACACCTGACTCGAACTTGAACCGAGAGTATGCACCGACTCCATCGATCTTGAATATGACTTCCTTGTATCCTCCAGCATCATTCCAGGTCTCGCCCATCACTTCGACTACATATCCCTCTGCTCGAGCAAAGTTCTTGTACGCTTCAGCAAGGGAGAGTGCGAAGAGTCCAGCCTCATCGCCTCATACTCCAGCTCTCACTTCGAGGATGATATTTTTCTCGTCATTGGGATCGGTTGGGAGCAGGGCAATCTTCAGGGCTTCTTCGAGTTCTGGGATACGGATTTCTGCTTCGGCGATCTCAGACTTCATGAGATCGAGCATCTCTGGATCTTTCTCACTCGAGACGAGTTCTTTCACTTCATCATAATTCGCGTAGACAGTCTTATATTCTCGATAGAGCTCGACTGTCTTTTCGAGTCATTTCCTTTTCTGATTAGTGGATTTGAGGCGTTTGAGATCGTTATAGATACTCGGATCAGTGAGCTCTGCTTCGAGGTGTTCGTATTCAGTGATGATGTTGTCGAGTTGGAATTTCACAGGAAGATAGAGAGAGTTATATATTTCGGGATATGAGTATACAGAAATTTCGAAAAAGTCGAGTGTAAAAAATGTGCTCAAAAATAAAATTCTCACTTTGACTTCATCTCCTTTTTTTATACTATCTCAGAGCACAAAACATTGGAATAGTTGTCTCTTCGAATTCTCTCGTGAAACTCATTCAGTTCCTCCTAAATTCTAAGATCTAAAATCTAGATTCTGTTTTGCAAAGCAAAACCTGCCCAGATGGTGGAATGGTAGACACGGAGGTCTCAAAATCCTCTGCTTTCGAGCTTGCGGGTTCAAGTCCCGCTCTGGGCACCACACATTATGACTCTAAAAAACACTTCCCCATCACCGGAGTTAGAAATCTCTCAAATACTTCCCGATCATACCATCGGAGTCTGGCAGGATTTTATCAATCCTTCACTCGATGATATCGATACGATCATAGAAAAGTATCAATTCCACGAACTCGATCAGGAGGCTATCCTCGAGGAGAATCAGTATGCTCGTATCGATACCTATGATGACTACCTCTTTCTCGTGCTCCATTTTCCGAAGTATGAGCCGAGTACTGAGCGATACATACACAATGAACTGAATATATTTATCGCGAAGGACTATCTCATCACATTTCGTTATTATCCATCATCGACACTGAAGCGTATCTATGGGAAGTATGAGCTCTCGCTCGAGAAAGGTGAACAGATCACGCCTTCATTTCTCCTGTATGAGATTATCGAGAATTATCTCGATAAGACGATGAAGATGCTCGAGCGCTTCGGTCGCGATCTCAAGACTCTCGAGCGAGACCTCTTCAATGCTCGAGGCACAGAACTGATCAAGAGCATCATGACACGAAAGCGCAATATCATCACGCTCAAGCATATGATGAAGCCTCAGATATCGGTACTGAAGATGATCGAAATCCGTATGAAGGAACGTTTTTCTGAAGAAGTCGAGCTCTACTATGAGAACCTCGAGGACAAGCTCGATAAGATATTCTCCGAAGTCCAGCTCCTCCAGGAAAATATCGACTCCATGGAAGATACACTGAAGAGCGTCTTCGAACTCGAGACCAATACGACCATCACCTACCTGACGATGTTCTCGGCATTTATCCTGCCACTGACACTTATCACGGGATTTTTCGGGATGAATATCGAGGGACTTCCATTCAGTGATACACTCGTCACTTGGACACTCGGACTCATGAGCATCGGACTCATAGGAATTACATATATATTTACAAAAAAGAAGATTATCTAAACGCATGAAAAAAATCCTCATTCCCGTATTTCTCATATGTGGATTTCTCATACATCTCGAGCTCGGTAACTCTATCGAAACGGGGAGCCTTCTACTCGTAGAGATCAATACTGGTACGCTCCATGAATCTATCGAGATGACCGGTGCAGTGAAGTGACCCATCAAGAAATATATACCACCGATAGTCCATAGACGCTATGATATCCTCCCGTTTTTCGAGGACTCGAGTATCTTTCGGTTCGTCAGTCGAGATCTCCCGCTCTCTGTCTTGCAGTATGAACCAGATGATCTCCTGAACATCTCGGGTGCGCACATCACGACTGCGGGACGTTCGGGACTGAAGCTCCGTCGCGAAGCTGCAGAATCACTCTCATATATGGCGATCGATTTCGAGAAAAAATTCGGTATCCCACTCACGGTGATCTCTGCCTATAGGAGTGCTGCTTACCAGCAACGGATGTGGGATCTCGGAAAGTGTAGCAAATCCCTCTGTGCTCCTCCTGGATCGAGTGAGCATCAGCTCGGTCTCGCGATCGATATATTCGATGCTACGACAGAGGACGACTACCTGAGCAATCGGAATTATCGAAAGTATATGGACTGGTTTCGCCTCAATGCTCAGCGGTATGGATGGACGCAGAGCTATCAGAAATGAGAGTATATCGATGGATATATGATAGAACCGTGGCATTGGCGGTATATCGGCTTCACGATGGCAACACGTCTCTCGAATCTCGGATGGACCTATACAGAGTATGTACGCTTTCAGGAATCGATCGCATTTCGATAGAGGGATATTATACTGACTTGCAGAAACAGCGCTCGATATGATCATCGATCATCCCTGTCGCCTGCATGAAGGCATAGATGATCGTCGAACCGACGAAACTCATCCCTCGTTTTTTCAGGTCTTTCGAAATAGCACGAGAAATATCTGATTCGGCGGTGATATCAGAAAAAGACTGAGGATGGTTGATGATGGGAAAGCTTCCAAATCCCCAAAAATACGCATCCAAACTCCCGAATTCCTTCTGCATTTCGAGTGCGACTCGAGCATTTTTTCGGACTGAATATACCTTCAGTCGATTGCGGATAATACCTGGATCGAGCAGTATCTGATCTAATAATTCATCGGTCAGGTTTGCGATGGACTCGATATCCCAGTTATGAAAATGCTGTCGATAATTTTCGCGTTTACGCAGAACGGTAATCCACGAGAGCCCTGCCTGAGCTCACTCGAGGGTGAGGAATGCGAAAAGTACTCGATCATCATGCATAGGTCTTCCCCACTCTTCATCATGATAACGAACATAGAGTGGATCGGTTCAGCACCAGGAACAACGAATTACTGTTTGCATCATAGGTTTTATGAAAGATTATCCATGATACGAGTCATCCAATGTTTTTCAGGTAGCGGAAGCCCGTGTTTCTCATGGAATTCGAGTTCCATTTTTTGGATTGTATAATATTTTCCGTCACTGTCTTCGATCACTTTCGATATGATCTCATGATCGATCGTACTCGTTCCATCCGGATGATACTGTTGATATCGAGACAAGTCTCATGCGAGTATACTTCATAGATGTTTTTCTCAACTGATTCTTTCAGGGGCGATCAAGAAGCCTTCTGATTTTCTGGCTTCCCTCTCACCCTGATGAGTCATCGATCCTGCGAGCGTATCATCGAAATAGAACGGATTGAGTGATGCGGGGAAAAAATCTCCCAGTGTTCCACTCTCTTTCATCGTCTCCATGATGATCAGTACTTTCTCATACCATTCTTCTTTCGAATATTGTTGATTCAATATACAGTAACTCTTATTCTTCAGTCACACACAACCGAAACAGAATGAACATCGTTCGAGAAAATAAGAATAATAACACTCAAATGAGCGCATCATACTAATGCAGTTATATATTTCTGCAGAATCGCCTCATACAGCGCATGCTCAGTAGTATCCACTCCCTGCAGAAACAAAGAGGCTATTATATACCTGAGTCAGACCATCAGGATGTCATGTGAATAAGATATTTTTCCCATCTTTTACATGGATCGAATAATATCCATTTTCTATATTCTCGCTCTGTATACAGTATTTTCCTGTCGTATTATTCGAGCCAGTATTGGACCCGATTCATGTGAGCGAAGCATGGTATCGTTGATACTGTGAGCGATTTTCGAGGATATCTCTTTTTCTCGATGCATACTCTTCACTCGTATAGCTGACATTATCTATCGCATATGTGATATTCTGCAGTCCTGTACAGCGAATACATTCACTACACCCGATGAGATCACTCGAGAACCATATATCATGGGAATCCTGGATATATTTCGAATAGAAAACATTCATGGAACGGATCACTCAGAGTGACTGATAGACATTCTCACTCTGCATCCAGGTCATGATAGAGTTATAGATATTTTTCGCATAGATCTTGGTCGAGAGACTGTAGAGGACATTCTCACAATCACCTGTCACGTGGAAACTCGAATATGCGTGGGCTGTACTCGAAACATGATTCGAGTACTCTGCATTCTCTACTCCATAATAGTGATGAAATCCTGGGAGTTGTATACTCCGAAACAGTTTTCCGAATGCATCGAAAAAATCCATATCTTGAGGTATCGACCGAGAAGAGAGAGAGTCTCGAGAAGCTTCGAAGTGATCATCACTGACGGTGAGTGCATGACGGTCATTCCCTGAATATATACTGATCCCTCCATCAGTTCTATACATCTTCAAAGGATACCAACTACATATATTTCGGATAAAACTGCCAAAATCCATATTTTTCTGAACCGTGCTGATGTGCGTCTTATAATGATCGAGAATCATACTTATACTTGTCTCAAAAAATACTCCCACAAAATCCCCTTTGTTCTGTCTTCTGAGATCTGCCCACTACGCACGAGATCGGTAATCTGATCCTGAGTATACCAGTCAAAAGTGATGAATTCATCTTCTCCGAGATCCTGAGATGGAGTTATCTCGAATTCCCGAACGATGAAATAATAGAGATCCCACTCGATCGTCGCACCACAGTGAGAGATAGAGAAGAGTTCAATATCTTGCCGTTTCACGATGATGCCACACTCTTCCTTCGCTTCGATGATAGCGGCATCTCGAGCTGCCTCGAGTATATCGCCAGTATATGCCTTCATATCAGTAATTCGGTCGAATACCTTCCCTCACGGAAGACGATAATCGAATGATGTATGTTCCCCGCGAAATTCTTTCGTGAGGAGGATTTTCTTATCCTGTTCGAAGATGAGACGAACACCTGGTGCACGACGAGCATTCTCAAAAATCTTCATCCTCCCATCGATCTCCCATTCTTTCTCGTAGAGTTCGATGATCCGACCTGTCGCGAGGATGTTGATTTTTCAGGTTTCTTTCCACATAGAAAATATTTTGATTTTTACGAAATATAGAATACAATGACTGTACATTTTGGGGTTACCCACAACATCCTGTCTCGCAAGAGATGGGAAGATTTTTTTATAGTGAGAGGTATTCTTTCATAGATTTTCTGATATCTTCCTGATCCGGTTCGGGAAGGATAAGTATATGATCAAGGAGTCTACTCGCGCTCATGAGTCGAATCTGAGGAAGAACCGCATATCGTACTTTGTCTTTTGTCTGGATCTTGTGAAACCACGTGCCGATTTTTTCTTGAGAAGTCAGTGGTATACCGAGAAATAGATCTTTTGAAACTTTACGAAAAATATATACTGGTCGAGTAAATGAACTTCATTTTCCATAGACTTCACGACCGATATTTTTTCCTATTGTACACCACCATATTTCACCCGTTTTGAATGACGGTACTTTTTTCTGAGCATTGATTTTTTGCTTTTCAATATTCCAGAGATCAAATTCTTGTTGCATACTCTTGAAGTTTTAGAAATCCTTCGGTCTTTTTGCATCGATCTTTCCCTTGATTGTCTGCTCGAGGACGTGTCCGACCATGAGACACTGCTCTTCACCGAGTACAGGACCGAGGATCTGGAGACCGACCGGAAGTTCGATCGAGTCATCATCCTTCGGGGAGGCGAATCCGACAGGAACCACGAGTCCAGGAATACCAGCGAGAGATGCAGGAACCGTGAAGACATCTTCGAGGTAGAGTGCGAGTGGATCATCTCCCTTCTCACCGATCTTCCATGCGACCGTCGGCGCTGTCGGCGTGACGATGACATCGACCAGGGTAAATGCCTGAGCAAAATCCTGACGGATCAGTTCTCGTACACGAGTCGCCTTTCCATAATACGCATCATAGAAACCAGATGAGAGGACAAATGATCCGACCAGTGATCGGCGCTCTGCCTCGGATCCGAGTCACTCTGTCCTATTCTGACTGATATTATGCGGACCAGGTGCGACATAACCATAACGGATTCCATCATAGCGAGCGAGATTGGATGCGACTTCTGCAGGATTGATGATATAGTATGCAGAGATACCATAACTCGTATGTGGAAGCGAAATATCGATGATCTCAGCGCCGAGTATCCTGAGTTGTTCGACTGATGCATCGATAGTGAGTCGTACGCTTGGATCTATCCCTTCGATGAAGTACTCTCGTGGAATTCCTATCTTGACTCATCTGAGATCCTTCCTTTCCCAGATATGTGGATCGAGTACGACGGATTCAGAGAGTGATGTCGCATCATGCTCATCTCGACCAGCTGTGATCTCATAGAGATGTGCTGCATCACGGACTGTCTTCGTGAGGTATCCTGGAGTATCGAGGGATGATGCTGCAGCGATCACACCATAGCGAGAGTTGCGACCATATCCAGGCTTCCATCCGACGACTCCACACATACTCGCGGGCTGTCTGATACTCCCACCAGTATCTGTTCCGAGGCCTGCTGGAACGAGTCCAAGTGCGACTGCGGCAGCTGATCCAGAGGAGGTCCCACCAGGGATACGAGTCGGATCCCATGGATTGCGTGTCGCGCCAAATGCACTATTCTCACCACTTCATCCGAGTGCGAACTCATCCATATTCGTCTTCCCGAAGCTCACGAAACCGGCATTTTTCATACGAGCAGTGACGGTGGATTCATAGGGTGGAACAAAATCCTCGAGCATCTTCGAACTCGAAGTCGTGCGAACTCATACTTCACAGAAGGCATCCTTCACAGCGATGGGGAGATGGGTTCCGTCATTTCGAACTGGTGAGAAATCTTGCTCCGTACTTCAGGGCAAGATGTCTCCTCTGTCGACATGACGGGAATTGACAACTGTATACTCTTCGGGAAGCGTATTGAAGATATTGTACTGTTCATTGTACTTCTTCGTACGATCGAGAAAATAAGTATAGATCTCCTCTGACGTTGTTTTTCATGTTTTGACGAGATCAGCGAGTTCGAGGAGGGAGAGATTTTTGAAGTCCATGAAATTGAATGTTAGAAAGTTGGAGTGTTGGAGTGTTGGAGTGTTGGAGGGTTTTGGTATCGATTTCTCGCTTCAGTACTATGTCTCTGGACTATGACTAAGCACTGTTCGGGAGTATAGCGAAAAAAAAGGAGAAAACAAGTTTTGACAAATAAATATATATATTTATATATATTACATGGATATTATTAGTTTAATAGATAGTTTAAGACCAAGAACTGAGACACCTGACGAATGTAATCAATGTCGCCATAGGATTTGCTGTACCGTATATGCTATACATTCATCTCAAGATCAATGAAGGAAGGAAATAGTGATCAAAAAACAATGAGATTCATGTGAACATATGTGTGAGGCCTGAGGGTGTGGGATTTACACTGAACGTCATAAGCATCCATGATATCAAGAGGAGTGTATTCTTTATACTTGTCATAACATATGACCACTACTAAGTTGATGGATCGATGAAAATCTAATTAATTTAAAAGAATCTTCATATAAATTATGACTTATCCTAAGAAAATTATGAGTATTTGTAACAACTTGAAGTCGTTACTTGGAACGATATACCTTTATTCAAAAATATTTACTTCCAACTAGAAAGTCTCCATCAAGCTTACTTCAATGGTTACAACAAAATCCACAAGTGATAAATAATGAATTTAACACATGGGCAAGCCAAAATCCGATTGATCCAGAATTCGACAATAGAGTTTTACAACTGATTAGTGAGTGAAAATTGTAAAACTCAAACTATTCGAACTAATCCTTATATTTTTTACTTACATTCAGTGTAAATCCTGTTCACTTTATTTTCTTTCGTTTTTCTGGATTTTTTTAGCTTTCTGAATATACTCAGGAAGTATTTTGAGATAAGAAAAAAACCAATATTTGAACAATCCAACACTCTAACCTACTTTTTTTATGGAGATCCCTCCACGAGTCCGCGGCATGCAAGACATATTCGGTGAATATCAACGATATTTTACCTTCCTGAAGAAGGTCGCACGTCATGAGTTCCGTACCAACGGATTCACTCGTATCACGACACCGATTCTCGAGCTGAAGAGCCTCATCGTCCACTCGACGGGAGAGGGGACTGATGTCGTGAGCAAAGAGATGTTCGACTTTCTCGATAAATGAGGCCGTGAGGTCGTGATGAAGCCTGAGAGTACTCCTGGTGTTATGCGCGCCTATCTCGAACACATGCTCGAAGAGCCGCAGCCCGTCTACCTCTACTATATCGAACCACACTTTCGCTATGATCGTCCACAGAAAGGGCGCTATCGTCAGTTCCATCAGGTCGGTGCTGAGATCATCGGTGAAGAGGATCCGATCCTCGATGCGAAGACGATCTACATCATGAAGAACATCGTCGATGGACTCGGACTCGCAGGGACCTATACGATAAAAATCAATTCCCTCGGTGTCGCGAAAGAACGTGAGCGATATCTCCTCGAACTCCAGTCATTTTTCGAAAACAAGAAGCACCTCCTCGATGAGATCGATCTCGCGCGTCTCGAAAAGAATCCGCTCCGACTCCTCGATTCTAAAAATCCGGATGTCCAAGAACTCCTGAAGGTCGCACCGAAGATGACTAATTTTCTCAAAAAAGATTCTCTCGAATTCTACAACAAGATGAAGGAATATCTGACAATTCTCTGAGTCGACTATGTCGAAGACCCGACACTCGTCCGTGGTCTCGACTACTATTCTCATACTGTCTGGGAATTCGTCGACGGAACAGGGAGGACACAAGATGCATATGGTGGAGGCGGACGATATGATGGACTCGCGAAATCGATCGGATACAAGTCAGAGGTTCCTGCCGTCGGATTTGCACTCGGAGCTGAACGACTGATCGAGGCGATGATGGAACGAGGAGTGAAGCTCCGAAATAAGGATATGATCCACCTCTACATCATGCAGCTCGGTGATGAAGCCAAGAAGCTCGCACTCCCGCTCAACATCGAAGCACGGAAAAAGTGACTCAATAGTCTCCTCTCACTCGGAACACCGAGTATCAAGGTACAACTGAAAAAAGCGAATCGTGTCGGAGCGAGATTTGTCATCGTGATCGGGATCATGGAGGCGAAGAAGTGAATCTGCCAGCTCAAGGATATGGACCGAGGAACACAGGTCGAAGTTGCCCTCTCAGGTGTACTCGATCATATCATCTGAGAGGTTGGATCTGAGACACTCTCATTTTATCATCCATCTCGTGACTTCATCATCACTGATAGTGTCGTGACTGATGAACAAGCACGGAAAATAACACTCGACTAATCTATGCATATCCTCGTCGATGTACGCACTACAGGTCCTGCTGATCTCATACGTCAGAACTATGGGATCGCATGGGTCCATCTCTGGAAAACGTATCATCCACATGATACGATCACGTATCTCGCGAGCCCGTGAAGTATCATCGAGTGAGAGGTGATCTATGTGCGAGAGAACTGGAATATCCTCGAGAGACGTCGGATCGCACACCACCAGAATGGTCCTGACAGGATCATCTCTTTTTCGCGACTCGTTCCGATCGATCGATCGATACCGACTCTCTCGCATATATTCGATAGTGTCGAGCTCCTCTATCCTCGATGAGATCATGGGATCATCGGAAGAACATTCAAGGAAAATCAGTACAATAGTCTCCTGAAAAATTCTCAGAGCATCATCGTGCCACATCTCGAGGTCGGTATGGAGCTCGTAGAGCTCTCGAATATCCATGAGCACAAGATCTCCGTTATCCCGTATTTTGTCCCCGTGAGAGCCCACGCTCCGTTCTCCTGTCTCAGTCCGCTCGGGATTATTCCAGGATACTGGATCGTCGAAGGAAGTTCTGGTGATGAGTGGGATCCCTTCTGACTCCTCAGGGCCTATTCTCACTATATCCATGAATTCGGTGGAACCAAGCGTCTCATCATCACGGGAGATCTCTGATCGAATCTCAGACATATATCAGAGTGTATCCGCTGACTCAATATCATGGACTATGTCAAGATCGTGGGGATACTTCCCGAACAGGATCGCATCGCTCTCTACGAGTATGCGAGTGGATGGATCGCACTCGGTGGATACTATGGATGAGGACCGACACTCGCCTATGCACTGACCTATGGACTCCCTATATTCACCTCTGACATAGCGCCGATCCGAGAATATGCGGACATCACACTCCATCCGAATCACTCGGAAGAGATCGTAGAGAAACTCCTCATCCTCTCGAAGCTCTCGACCACAGTAGAGAAATACATACACAGCCCACATGCGATCGTAGAAGTCTATGGACGACTTATCGCAGAGGCAAAAAGGTAGAATCCTGATTTGCAAATAGAGAGAACTTGTATAGGATAAGAATCATCTCTATTCCTTGTATTTCTCTATGGCAAAACTCTTTGGTATCGGATCGCTCGACACACAGAAATCACATCCATCAGATCATACGAATGCGTCGCATCGAGAGACGGATGATCATGTTATCGATGTCGAGATCCATGAAGAACACGATCACGATGGAGATATCGGGCAGATAGCAGTCGATGTCCTCGATCTCGCAGAGGAGCTCATCATCGTCGCTCCTGTAGCGTGAGTTGACCCTGCACTGATCGATATTGCTCTCTCGAGAAATATCCTCACTATCTCAGGTGAACGCAAGCATCCTCCCCTCTATCTCGATGCGAAACGTATGCTCGTCGAAGAGTGCTACTATGGGAGCTTCTCGCGATCGATTATCCTACCAGAAAATCTCGCATTTAACAAAATACGAGCCACCGTGGACTATAATACCCTCATGATCCATGTGCCGAAAGTCACATTCTTTTCGAAGAGTATCAAAATAGAAGGATAAAATATTAGGTATCCTGAGACATATATGGTACAATAGAGTAGAATAATAACTCTACTCAACTATGTTCTGACGCAATTCCCAGAAAACACATGAAAGTGTTGCCAAAAAAGGTATCAAAGGTATCGATGCTGTTGTCACTGGAGTCCTTCTCTGAGGACTCATCGCCTCTATATATGGCGTGAGGAAACTCCGAGACAAGGACAAGATACATGAAGAAGTGACTGAAACCAGTACACATCATATGCCAGAAATTCCTAAAACAATCGAGAAAGTCTCACTCTGGAAAAGGATTTTTAGGATCAGATAATTTCCTCATGTCTATACACAATTTCTTCTCCGTCTGTATGTTCCTACTTGTTCTCTTTTTTGGTGGATTCTCTCCCAATGTCCGTGCGGCTGATATCTGTGAAAAGATACAGTCTTGTATGGATGCAAAAAATCCGCTCTCCATCACAGAGTATAGTTGTACGAAGGGGGATTTCATAGCAGAGACCTCACTCCCGATAAGCGCGGATGATACTGCCTATATCGTCGTCATGTCTGTGAAATTCCGGGAGATCGACGATGAGATCATGAAGGCCATGAAGGAACTCCAACAGCAACGAAATACAGAAGGACTCAGCTGGGTAGAGTATATCAATACCAAAGTTGCCCCCCTCGCGAAAAAATACCAGGCCGTATGCACTGATCTCGGATGAGACCTCTCCGTCCTCCAACAATGCGCTCGAGAAAATCAGTCAGCTCCACCGACTCTCGGTGGATTCCCGCAGACGCTCTGCAACGATCTCGCATGGAAAAAATCACGAGCCTGGGAAAATATGGGATATATCCTCGCGAGTAGATGAATCGCTAAGTGATATCAGAACGCCAAAGACGTCCACGTCGAGAAGATCAAGGGCAAATACAGCAAGCTCCTCGATACATTCATCTCCTACCACTTACTCCTCGCATCTGCTGTGAAAAAACTCGATGCCTATATAGCAGATCCACTGTAATTGCCTAAATATCTCGTATATTGAGGAGGATATAGTGCCACTTTTCTGGATTCGACATATTCTTCATCGGTGAGTCTTCTCCCTTGCGTATATCATATATGACCTGTCGGACATCGATCGGCGCATTGCCATCGATATCTGATTGCTCGACGATATTGATCACTTCCTCACCAGGGAGTTTTTTATTCTGTGTCGCCTTTGCGACGAGTGACTGATAGGCCTTCGTTCTGATATAGGTATTGAGGAGGTTTTTTGCTTGGTTTCGTTTGTCTATTCGTGCATTGGTGGATTCGAGTGTAGTGACATAGTTATTGATCTGGAAATCCTGGTACTTATAAAATCCTATAAGATAGAGCTCATAGAGTATGAAAAAGACGAGGAGGATGAGGATATAGAGGAAGTGTGTACGCACGGAGGAGATTTAGTATTGCAATTGAACCTGCTTTTCCTACAATATGGAAAAATCAGTAATTTTCCAATCGAGTTATGAAATTCAATATCCTCATATTCAGCTTTCTCTGATTTCTGATCCTCTTTCTCTCTGCCATCGGATGGAGTAGTTATAGGTACTATACGATGATCCAGAGTGATGATCCTGTGGAACCGTCACTCACTGTCATGAGCTGATGAGCGAAGATCATCCGTGGCGATGATGCGATCATACTCAGTGAGGGTGAACACTATATACTCGCCGTAGACGATATCGTCGAAACCGATGCAGATGCTATCGCGAATATTCTCTGGCCAGATCATAGTGTCACTCGGCTCTGATGATCGACACGGATCATCATCCACACGATGCTCGCACGTAAGGGATATCAGGATATCGAAATATCCTTCTCTCTCAAGAAGGGAAAAATCTGGTCCAATGTCGTCAGAGCGATGATCGGAGATTCCTATTTCGAGACCCGCCTCCCGAAGAATAATATCATCGCATGAGTGCGTGGAACGGTCTACGAGATCAATCTCGATCATCGATATATACGTGCTATCGAACACGGAGTCAATCTCCGGGATCAGTCTGGAAAAAGTATTCTCGCACTTCCTGGAGAACTCATAGACAGTGATAATATATGGATCCGTCGAGGGAGAGAATTCCTCGATACGAGCTGGGAAACATTTAATAGTCTCTCTGATACTCAGCTACTCCTCGATCGAGCGCAGACTGTCGATCTCGCCCTGAGCAAGAATACGAACATCCTCATGCAGAAATATGATCAGCTCATACGATGG
>JAYVLL010000124.1:0-3149 GCA_043759495.1 Candidatus Altimarinota bacterium | reverse complement strand
GTCCCTCCGCCATTTGATTCACAACAATCCCACGATAAGTGGGATTTTTTGAAGCAATAATGGCTCAGAGATTCGAAGTTTATGCCCGAAGGGGTAAATCTCTGTCCCGCGTGGCATTGAAAAAATAATACTGTCTCATTTTGAGGCAGTTTTTTATAGTGAATCTGCCGCTCTAACACAAGTTAGCAGAGTTCGAATGCCTGGACCGCGTGGTATATGATATACAAAAAGTTCTCTTCATCGAGAACTTTTTTATTTTTGATTTCGCATTCTATTTTCCTATACTGTCTCGGCTCCTTGTTCTTCCAGGAGGAGCAGGGAGATTTATTCTCTAATCTTTTCATTTATGAAAAGATTCACCTTAGAACTTCCCTACTGGAAGCATCGCTCATTTGGTATAGTTTTCTATACTACAAAAAAGCGAGTCGTGAAGCGGAAACGCTAGATTCGACAAAGAAAAATCCCCATTCGCGTGGGGATTTTTCAAAGGAGATTTATCCTATCTTCACCTTAGAAGATGTGCTCATTGTATCATATTTTTTTATTTTGCAAACTTTTTTGTCTCCCTATTCCTAATTCGTGATTATTAAAAATATCTTATCTAAATCATCCCCATTTTTATCGAGGGGTCGAGCTGTTACCATCTCATTGATATATGTAGGACTGGTGAGGTGGAGTGGATCAGTATAATTAGCTCATGTTGTCTGTCGTTCCATACGAGCTGCGAGGACACCATATGATGTATTGCTCTGGAGTTGAGCATAAAAATATGATCACGGCTTTAGGCAAACTCCAATATTTGGATTCCCTGCTTTAGCATCATTATGAAGGGCACCAGTGCCACCGAGCTGAGAAAATTGCTTATCACGAATCTGTGGAAGTGCATCAGTCCAACTACGTATATCTGATATACAGTATGAAGTAGTAGTTCCGAGTGTATCTACATTGCTCGGATATACTCCATAGACACGACTGTAGTCCTGGAATTTGGATGACATCGTCTTGATATCAGAGAGTCGCTCCACATCTCGCCCGCGAGCATAATATGCTGTCATCTGTGGTGCTATAGCTGCTACCAGGATACCGATGATCGCGATGACGATCATGATCTCAACAAAGGTGAATCCAGTACGAGGGAGAGTCATGGCACAAAAATACGGAGTAAATATACTCCGTATTGTATCGAACTCAGACGATAATGCAAGTACTAGTTGCGTACTACATAGCCTGAACCATATCACTTGGAGAATCCATCGACTACTTTGAGGAGATCGTCTGCAAATGGACCACCCTGATAGGATGTCACAGATCCAGTATTACCAGCATTGATACCTTCAAATACAACAGAGATAGTAAATATCTTGGCAGCAGTTGAGAGTGTGCCTGTACCATATCCATAGGCACCTACTATTCCACAACTGAATGAACGATTTGCTGTAGGATCGAGTGGAAATGCTGATAGATATTGTATGAGTGCTCCAGAGCTCGCACACATCTGCGATCCAGAAGCTACAGAAGTGATCGGGTTTGGGAGATAGAGCTTGTCTATGAGGAATGTAGCGGTAGCGTTGCGAATACTACTGACATCAGTGAGCCTCTCAGTATCTCGTCCACGAGCAAGATGACTCGCGAGTGATGGAAATAGGGCAACAGCAAGGATACCGATGATCGCAATGACGATCATGAGCTCGACGAGGGTGAATCCTTTTGGTGTGATTTGCATAGGGAAAAGTTAAAAGATAATACACAGGAAACTTCCTGTGTATTATCAGAATATTAGGAAGTATACCTAACTACATGGGCTAGTTACGAACCACATATCCAGATCCTGTACCCTTGACGAATGTATCAACAGGAGAAAAGTTTCCTGCTGTAGCAGAGTACCCTTGGTATGGAGTTACGGCTCCTGTATTACCACCATTGGCATTCTCGAATATAGCTGAAACAGTAAATGTAGCAGTACCACCATTATCTGTACCAGTACCGTATCCATAAGCACCGGCTACGTTACAATTTGTGATACGCCCTGATGTAGGGTCAACTGGGAACTTCGCAAGATATGATGACATATTGGTAGCACCTGAGTTGACACACATAGCTGAATCGACAGCAACTGAAGTGATAGCAGGAGGAGGAGTGAGCTTATCAAGTTGATACCCAGCAAATGCTGTGACAATTTCTTTGATACCTGCAACACGAGAGGCGTCTCGTCCACGAGCGAGGTATGATGTGAGAGATGGGAAGAGAGCGGCAGCTAGGATACCGATGATCGCGATGACGATCATGAGCTCAACGAGGGTAAACCCTTTAGGAGAAAGTTTCATAAAAAATGAATGAAAAAGAAATAAAGCGAATGCATAATACCAATACTAGTATTGAAATCAAGAGATATTATAGAGACATTTGTACCTGTATACGTATACACCAATTATGAGTTGGATATCAACAATTCGTGATATATCCTCGTGAACTATATACTCGTCGTGTCAATATACTTCACCATATACTCATTCGAGAGCTCGTATCCTCGACTGCGGTAGTACTCTCTCGCACCGACTCAGGAGATAACGGCTATCTTTTTGACAGTTGGGTATTTTGATTTGATTATATCTTCACATTTTGCGAGCATTTTCTTGCCCATTCCCATATGTTGACCGGGTACAGAGCTACTTTGGAGAGTTTTTTGCTCGGCAATACTTTTTACCCCTATGGGTATCTGATCTCAGAACACATGCAACTCACGGATCAGTGCAGCACTATAGAGCTCCGGGATATAGTGATCCTCACCCGTGAATACGTGAGATGGTACTCGGAGTCGACACACCCCGAAGAGGGTACGATCGACTGGATCGATCATCTGGATGAAGTACTCATGTCCCCCACTCGCCTCATACATCGTCACATCGAGGATAGCATCATGAGGATCATTGGCTCTGGCTCGGATCTCACGAGCCGATATATCATGACGGGTGATCCCACGAGCCCGCATCGCGATCTCCGTGACCTGACGCAAGTTTGCCAGCTTGGAACCAGCGAGGATCTCATGGGCTGGGATATCTCGGTACATACGGTTGAGTCTGACGTACTCCGGAATCATCCCCTGGAGCTCTGCCATGAGTGGGATCAATATATCATCCTCATATGGGACG
>JAYVLL010000123.1:0-2923 GCA_043759495.1 Candidatus Altimarinota bacterium | reverse complement strand
AAAAGAAGAAAAAACACCGACAACAGGGAAATGAATCTTCGCACATGCCCTTTCTGGACTCACGAAAAAAGTTACCATCGAGACAGTCGATGGGAAGATCATCGAGTCAAAAGTCCCGACAAAGTCTCTCGATTTTGGCACATGGGACTATCCGAGTATCAAACTCCTGAATAAGATCGAACATAAGAATACGGTCTCCCCCGATGAGATCGAGGAGAAGTCCCTCCTCATCCAGAAGACATTTCTCCAGTTCGGTATCGATGTCGATATGGAAGAGGAATGCGTATGACCGACTGTCATCCAGTACCGACTCCGCCCGAGTGAATGAGTCCGCCTCTCGAAGATCGAATCTCTGAAGAAGGATCTGACTCTGGCGCTGAAGGCAAAATCGATCCGTATCCAAGCACCTATTCCTGGTCTTGGCCTCGTCGGGATAGAGGTGCCAAATGAAAAAAGAGATATCGTTGGCATCCGTGAAGTCCTCGAAGATGACAGCTTCACGCACCATAAATCAAAGCTCGCACTGGCAATAGGCAAGGATATCAATGGTGACTTCATCGTAGGGGATCTCGCGAAGATGCCTCACCTCCTCATCGCAGGACAGACAGGCTCGGGGAAGTCCGTGGGAATGAACGGATTTATCCTCTCATTGCTCTATAAGAACACACCTTCTGAACTCCGCATGATCATGGTGGATCCGAAACAGGTCGAGCTCGGGATCTATGATGGTATTCCTCACCTCCTCACGCCCGTCATCAATGCTCCAGACAAGGCACTCAATGCCCTCAAGTGGTGAGTCGCTGAGATGGAACGACGTTATAGTACTCTGAAGCCGATGAGTGTCCGCAACCTCGAAGAGTACAATGCGAAAGTCAATCCGAAAGATCGTATGCCCGTGATCGTCATCATCATCGATGAGCTCGCTGACCTCATGATGAGTGGAAACAAGAAGGAGGTCGAAGCAGCGGTCACACGCATAGCACAAAAGGCTCGTGCCGTCGGACTCCATCTCATCCTCGCAACTCAGAGGCCCTCAGTCGATGTCATCACTGGTCTCATCAAGGCGAATGTCCCATCTCGAGTAGCCTTTACCGTCGCCTCGAATGTCGACTCTCGTACGATCCTCGATCAGATCGGGGCAGAGGATCTCCTCGGTCGTGGCGATATGCTCTATTTTCCGACGGGTGCGATGGCGACAACCCGCCTTCAGTGAGTCCTCGTCGAGACAGAAGAGGTCGAACGCGTCGTGAATCATATCAAGCGGACGATCGATCCTGCCATGCTCGAGGATATCTATGATCACTCTATCATCGAGTGAGATCGTGGGAATTGGGAAGGAAGTGCTTGAGGTGATACGAGTAAAAATAGCGGATTCGAGGAAGACCCGAAGATCATCGATGAAGCGATCGAACTCGTACGATCGAATGGAAAGTGTAGCACTTCGATGCTCCAACGCCATCTGAAGCTCGGTTATGGTCGAGCTGCTCGTGTCGTCGATATCCTCGAAAACCTCGGTATCGTCGGCCCAGCAGATGGCTCGAAGCCACGTGAAGTCATATGATAAATCCACACACTAATACTCAACTATGTCAAAAATATTGATAAAAACTCCAGAACAGATCGAGTGAATTCGCAAGGCGTCGAAGCTCACCGCTATGACCCTCGATATGATCGGACAGTATGTCCGTTCAGGAGTGACGACCCTCGAGCTCGATACGATCATGAATGCCTATATCCAGAAAAATAGAGGGATCTCTGCCTGTATCGACTATCTCGGTGGGAATAAATACGGGAAGGGAGGCTATCCTCGATGTACCTGTATATCGCTCAACGATGTCGTCTGTCATGGAATCCCGAGAGAAGACGAAATCCTCAAAGATGGGGATATCCTCAATATCGATGTCACGACGATCGTCGATAGCTACTATGGTGATGCGAGTCGGATGTTCACGGTTGGTGAGATCAGTGAGAAGGCACAACATATCATCGCTGTCGCGAAACGCTCATGGGAGATCGGGATTGCTCAGGTGCGACCCGGGAATCACTTCGGGAATATCGGCTATGAGATCGCGAAATATGCAGAATCAGAGGGATGTTCCGTCGTACGAGACTATACGGGTCATGGTGTCGGAGTGTATTTCCATGAGGAACCATACGTCTATCACAAGGCCGATCGAAATAGTGGTCCGAAGATGCAGACTGGGATGATATTCACGATCGAACCGATGATCAATGATGGGAAATATGCGACGAAACTCGATAAGGACGAATGGACTGTCAGAACCAAGGATGGATCTCTCTCAGCCCAGTGGGAACATACGATCCTCGTGACAGAGACAGGACATGAGATACTGACGAAGCTGTAGACTATTCTCGAGACTCGAAATCGAAACCTCCTTGTTTTCTTCACCGGAAATCTAGTGCCAGAGAATATAACTCTGAATGCCATGATGCTCTATCATATCCTGTGGGCTCGTGAGTATTATCCTTAGAAGGTTTCACTCTGTCAGACTCTTCAGTCTCGATACGTCGAACGTGTTTTCACTCACGTTCTCTCAGTAGTGTAGAAAATGCCTCTCGAGAATCTCATCGCAATACCCAAGCTACTCTCCCATTACTATTTGAGCTATAGAACCACTCTGGATGACTTGATTGAACTGTATTCCAAAATTGCATAAATACAGCCTTATTTATTCGTGTATTTCAGCGATTAGCCTCCCAGAAGGCACCCGGAAGGATATGATTATCTTTTTTACCCATTACTCATACTCCTTCTATAAGATCTTTTGATAACCTCGGTGTTCTTAGCGTCGTTGATATGTGGTAAATAACTATCCACCTCTAGAAGAGGTGGTTTTAGCAAAAAGACCCTAGAAGGGTCTGTTAACGTCTGTGCGTTTGGAAGCTAGAACTCAAGATCAAG
>JAYVLL010000122.1:0-2054 GCA_043759495.1 Candidatus Altimarinota bacterium | reverse complement strand
TTCATTATTCTTGAGCTCTCCTCATCTGAGTTGTTGGAATTTTTCTCTCGGAGTTCCTGATTTTTTGTCAAAATTGCTTGCGAATTCTCTGAGTTTCTTTTCTTGGATATCGTCTATCTTCGCAGACTGATCGAGATGGATCTGATATGTTGCATCTCTCTCATAGTGCTTGTTCCATGCAGTCATCACCTCCTCGAATCCACTCTGTCCGAGCTCGTCGAATCAGAGCTCTGAGAGGAACTGGAGACTTGCCTGAGCATCAGTATCAAAAGTGTCTACTAGAGGAGTATCGATATTGTTATATTTCTGTAGTTTGGTATTATTTTGGATATATTGCCCGAGAGATGTATCGAGTTGATTGAGTCCATAGAGCTCATCGAAGAGTTCTTTTTCGAGTTTTTCATATTTTGGATCTGCCATATTCTCAGCAGTGATACTACTTCGTCGTGTATCTTCGAGTTCATGATTTTGCTCTCGTAGATTTCTGAGTGCCGTGAGTTTTTCCGTTGGATTGGTCGCACTCTCGAATGTTACCCTTGCAATATTGTATTCTTTAATTTTATCTCAGTTTTTCTCTTGCATAGAACCTGGAATACTCTCGGAGCTACTGAGTTTCACGGAATTAGAGTCTTTTGCTACTATGCCCGTGAGTTTCTCTGACTTGCTCTGGAGATCCTGTTTCTCTGACTGCTCTGGGGAGACACGAGCGATATTGCGACCGATACGGAGTCAATTCTTCTCTACTGACTCCCTCGGTGGTATACTCGCTGTCTCGAGTATCTTGATCTCTCATCTCTCATTCTGGAATGAAATAGTGCGATCACTCGGATTCCATATGACTGACTTGCTATATCCATCCTTGATGAGTGAGGATCATCGCTCATTGATCGTATCACGAGCAGATCCGAGAACGAGAGATGATGTGAGTTTCGAAAAGTCCTTAATCGGGCGATTGATTATTTTGCTGGCTTCTCATATCGCAGGATTGAATTTTTCTCTATCCTCTTTGCTCAGTCACTGTCCGATCTCTACATGGTGTGTCACTGTGTAATTCGCGAAGATGATATTCTTGTATTCTCCGTATTTCTCAGGTGGGATATTTTTGAGTCCTTCTGGTGGATTTTGCTCTGCTTCCTCCATTGCTTTTTTCTCGATATCTGGAGAGAGGGAGGCAAGAGAGCGGATTTGATCTGTAGAAGATTGGAGATTTTTATTTATCAGATTCAGCTTTTCGATAGCTACCTGTTCTCAGGCCTTCTCAGTATTAACTCGTGTTATAGCTACCTGTTCCTCCCATTCATTATATGCTCCTTGCTTGGATGTTTTTAGTCCTGCGAGAATCTCCTCCTTTTTTGGATGTTTCTGTATCTGTGCAAATGAGAGCTCCCCAAATGGTGTATTCACCACTTGTCAAAACCCCTTTAGATATAATTGCTCAAATTTGTCTTTTTCTGCTGGGTTTCCTTCTATAGCAGACATATCTCTCTCAAATGCTAGTTTTGTCTCTCTATCTGATTGGATACGCTCTAAAATATCAGAACTTATGTTGATTCCGAGTTTCTCGAGCCTCTTTTGTTGCTCTATGACATCTGTATTCTGTGGGATTACATTTTCTGTCTCACCACTTGCTCTACTAGGGAGATTATCCGACATAAAAAATATGTTACCCAATTAGGATAACATATTTAGTTTTTTTATGCAAAATTTTGCGGATTTGAGAGTAGTTTTTGAATCCTTGGTAACCAATCCTTAGGTTCTCATAGAGATAATATATATTGAAGAGTTTCTCCTTCTTCTCTAGTTAGTTTCTCTCATCTTGCAGTCTTCATCTCATATACTGGTATGATTTGAGGCACTCTTTGTATAATATCACTGATAACTACCTGTTTTCGCTCAGCTACAATATCACCCTCTTTGATAGCTACCTGTGTATTTCATTTTATCCAGGTAATGTAGGCTTTCGATTGCTCAGGAGTCATGACGTCATCGAGAATCTCCTCCTTTTTTGGATGTTTCTGTATCTGTGCAAATGAGAGCTCCCCAAATGGTGTATT